>JAWOIM010000520.1:0-19663 GCA_046484685.1 Chloroflexota bacterium
GTACTGGCGGGCAGTTGGGGTCGTTTATCCATGCGGCCCATTATCCGTCTACTGCTGCTTTCTGCCAATGTTACCCCACTTATATTGAACCAATCACGCCAAGCCAGTACAATAGCCGCCATGAACTACAATGCCCATTTTCGCTGTTTCCGGGGCTGTCCGGGACAGCACTCTATTTATGACGTGATTTATACTTGCCCCACCTGCGGCGGTCTGCTGGAAGTCCACCACGACGTGGACGCGCTCAAGCAGCGCAGCGCAGCCGCCTGGATCAATTTGCTGACCCGCCGCGTGGGCACTAATCAATGGCCCTACGGCAGCGGCGTCTGGAATATGAAGGAGTGGGTCATCCCCGACCTGGCCGATGAGAACGTGGTCAGCATGTATGAAGGCAACTCCAACCTCTTTTGGGCCGAACGGCTGGGGCAGCAGATAGGCGTGCCTGATTTGTGGGTCAAGCTGTGCGGCAACAGCCACACCGGCAGCTTTAAGGATTTGGGGATGACGGTCCTGGTTAGCGTCGTCAAGCAGATGATGCAGCAGGGCAGCCCGGTGCGGGCCGTGGCCTGCGCCAGTACGGGCGATACCAGCGCCGCCCTGGCCGCTTATGCGGCTGCGGCCGGCATCCCGGCCGTTGTCTTTTTGCCGCGTAATAAGGTAAGCCATGCCCAACTGATCCAGCCCATCGCCAACGGTGCCCATGTGCTGGCCCTGGATACCGACTTTGACGGCTGTATGCAGATTGTGAAGGAGCTAACGCAGGACAATTCGCTCTACCTGGCTAACTCGATGAACAGTCTGCGCATTGAGGGGCAAAAGACGGTGGGCATTGAGATTGTGCGCCAGTTTGATTGGTCGGTGCCCGACTGGATTATTATGCCGGTGGGCAATCTGGGCAATATCAGTGCCCTCTACAAAGGGTTAAAGCTGCTGCAAGCGTTGGGCCTTATCGACAAGATGCCCCGCCTGGTGGCGGCGCAGGCGGCCAAGGCCAACCCGCTCTTTTTGAGCTATGAGAATGATTTTCAAGAGAAGGTGGCCATTCAGGCAGAGAATACGCTGGCCTCGGCCATTCAGATTGGCAGCCCGGTCAGTTATGAGAAGGCGGTGGCTGCGCTGCGGGCGACCAACGGCATTGTGGCCCAGGCCACTGAGCATGAGTTAGCCAACGCCGCGGCCTTAGCCGACCGCACCGGCATGTATACCTGTCCCCATACGGCCGTTGCTCTGGCCGTCCTCTTCCAGTTAGTTGAAAAAGGATTGATTGGCCCCCACGACCGCACGGTGGTTATCAGCACCGCCCACGGCCTCAAATTCACCCGCTTCAAAACCGGCTATCACGAGGGCAGCCTCAACGAAGTGGAGAGCCAGTATGCCAATCCCCCCCTGGAACTGCCGGCCGACGTGGACCAGGTGCGGGCGGCACTGGCTCACAGGCTGGCCTGACGCAAAGCGTGAAACGAAAAACGTAAAACGTAAAACGCGAAACGTGAGGAGTGAGTACGCACGCATCACGTTTCACGCATCACTTATCACGTTTCCTCATCAATCCAACGCAGATAGTCGCGACTGCCCAGAGTGATGGGGGTGGCAATAATTTCGGGCGTGTCGTAGGGGTGAATTTGCTGAATGGTGGCTTCAAGCTGGGGGTAATGATCCTGTTTGCTTTTGATGAGGCAAAGCCATTCTTCGGCCGTTTCTACCTCCTCTTGCCACCAATACACGCTGGTAAGCGGGCCGATAATTTGTACACAGGCGGCCAGCCGTTTAGTCACCAGGGCGCGGGCAATTTGCTCGGCGTCAGCCTTGCTGCCGGTTGTGGTCATTGCCTGGATATAGTTGGACATGCTGCCTCCTTAATGGACCATGGACGGCGGACGATAGACGGCGGTCCGCGGTCTGCGGTCTATGGTCTGTAGTCTGTGGTCCGTCGTTGAAGTTGATGTTGCCAGAACGGCCGTTATTCTCCATAATATAGCCCAGTGTAACCAATGTGTGTCTCTCAGTCTCTCAATCAAATAGGAAGTGGTGGTGCCAGCCATGGATGTTGTGTCCAATGATATTCTTCCCCATTTGTTAAGATTATGCTGGACTTTTCTGATTGGCCTCTGCTTATGGGCCGTCTATGCCTTTATACAAGCACGGCGTAAAGATAAGGTAAGGCTCCGGCTGCCGGTTAAACAGAGTTTAACCTTTCTGCTGCTGACTACCGCCTGCATCATTGTGGCCGCTTCTTTATTAGCCGGCGGCGGTCACCTGGTAGGATTGCTTTTCAGCAATCCCGGCGATCAGTTCACATTAGCAGGCGCAGTGATAGGCTCGGTGACCGGGGCGGCCATCGGTTGGGAATTGCAGCGGCGATCAACCTTATAGTCGCCGCTGCTGCCTACCGGTTATTGAGAATAAAGCCCAGGCCCAACAGGATGAGCAAAACGGGCCACATCAGGCTCCAGCTAATGTTGAACAGAAAGGTGGTGGCAATCAGGATGAAGAAAAAGCCCCAGCCTGCTGCTGAACGTGCTCCGCGTGTCCAGTGGCCGGCCCGCCGGTATTTTTCGTAAGCGGTATTGAAGTTGCCAAAGGCCGGAATCAGAATAAAGAGCGCCCACCAGTTGTCCAGGTGGAATTCCCACAGGTTGGCGGCCAAAAAGATAACGCCCACCAGGATTAAAACCAGACCGGGAATCCAGTTTCCATGAAGCGCACAGTTAGGCTGGTTAGCCCGGTTATCATTAGCAGAGGTGTGGGACGAAACGGCCGTTAATTCCTCTTCTAATTTGCTCTTTTCCTCTTCTTTCAATTGAGTGGTTGGTTGATTCATCAACTTTATCTCCTTATAGGACCATAGACCATAGACGATGGACCATGGACATGGACTTTTAATCTTTGTGGTGCTTTCCGGTGTATCTTATTGCCTTTTCACCGTAACCGATAACTGTTTACTGTACGAACTCGACGGCAGCAAAGTTGCATTACGCACCAGGGCGCCAGCGTTGGTGGGCCAGTTTCATACAGGCGTTTTCTACCACAGCCAGGCCGGCAGCACGAGCCTGCTCGGCGGCTGCGGCATGGGTAATGCCCGACTGCATCCAGATCGCTTTAGCATCGATGGCAATTGCCTCTGCGACAAAGGGCGGCACTTTCTCACTTCGCTGAAAAATGAGAACTAGATCAACGGGCCGGCCGATGTCGGCTAGAGTAGCATAGGGTGTCTGGCCCCATACGACTTCTTTGAGGTGGGGATTAACGGGGATAATCTGATAGCCTTGCTGGTGTAAGTAGGCGGGTACGTATTGTCCTGCCCGGTGCGGTTTGGATGAGAAGCCAACCACGGCGATTGTGTCCGCCTCGGCTAGAATTTTCTCGATGGTTTCTTGTTTAGTCACAACTTGATCTCCATTAGTTAATAATGTGCCTTCCCCCTTTTCTTCTGTCAAAATGTTGTATAATGTTATTATGATGGACGCCTATGAAATTCCGTTATTCCCCTTAAATACAGTATTGTTTCCGGGCATGTCGCTGCCGCTGCATATTTTTGAGGAGCGATATAAAGAGATGGTAAACTGGTGTATGATGAGGAAACGGCCGTTTGGCGTGGTCCTCATTCACAGCGGTGTGGCCGAAGGGGGGCCGATGGCCGAGCCGCATGTCATTGGTTGCACCGCCCAGATTACTCAGATGCAGCCACTTTCCCAGGGACGCATGTTTATTATGGCCGTGGGCCATGAGCGTTTCCGCATCCTGTCCCTGAATAACGACCAGCCTTATTTGGTGGGCCGGGTGGAGCAGTATCCGCTCCTGCCCGAAGCAGGCACGCATCTGGAAAAACCGGCGCAAACCCTTTACCCGTTGGTGATTGATTACCTTCAGGTGTTGGCTGACCTGGGCCAGGTAGACCTGGACCTCAGCCAAATCCCCCAGGACTATAAAAGCCTTCCTTATCTGGCTGCATCCCTCATTCAGATTCCCACCGAGCAGAAGCAGAGGCTCCTGGCGGCCAGGCGGGCCAGCACGCTGCTGCACGATCTCTATACCATTTACAGGGAGCAGACCGCTATTTTGCGTCTCATGCCTCGCAGCGATCAGGAAGCTTTTTCTCTCAATTAAGCAGACGTCCTTCTGTCCTAAGCCCTGAGTCGTTCCATCCGGGGATCATAAAGCGGCTCGTCCACGACCGTGGCTCCATAGCGCCGGCCAAAATATTCTACGTCCAGCTTGGTACCAATCTTGGCTTGCGCCGGGGGCAGGTAGGCGTATAGAATAAATTTGCCCACCGCATAGCCATAATTGGCGCTGGTGACGTGACCCACGCAGCGGCCATCGGCCAGAATCGGTTCGTAGCCCAGGGCCATACCGTCGCCGTTAAAGGTAAGGCAGCACAACTTTTTGGTCAGCGGCTTCTCTCGCAGCGAGAGACAGGCTTCGCGGCCGATAAAAGCTTCCTTCTTGAGCTTCACCGTCCAGCCCAGCCCGGACTCGTAAGGAGTATACTCAGTGTAGACATCCCCACCCCATAAACGATATCCTTTTTCCAGGCGCAGCGAGTCAAAAGCCCCCAGCCCGGCGGCGATCATCTGCAATTCGCGCCCGGCTGCCCACAGACTGTCCCACACCGGTAGAGCCATGTCCATAGGGAAATGCAGTTCCCATCCCAGTTCGCCGGCGTAAGAGATACGCATGGCCAACACGGGCGTCAGGCCAATGGTCAGCCACTGGGCGGTGAAGTAGGGAAAGGCGGCATTGCCAACGTCGGCGTTAGTCACCTTTTGCAGCAGGCGACGAGCGTTTGGTCCCCACAGTCCCAGAGCGGTAAAGCTGTTGGAGACATCGCTGACGATGACCGAGCCATCGCCGGGGGCGTGCTGTTGGACCCAGGCCAAATCCTGAGGCAGCGTGCCTTCGCCCACAAAGAGCCAATAGGCATCCGCCGCCAGACGGGTCACGGTCAGGTCCCGCCTGACGCCTCCTTTGGGCGTTAGCCAGAGGGTATATACAACGCCGCCCACGGCCACGTCCATCTGGTTGCTGCACAGATAGTTGACGTATCTGGCCGCGCCCGGCCCTTTGACCTCAATGATAGAGAGACCGGTGAGGTCAAAGAGGGCCACGTTGTGACGCGTTTCTAAATGTTCGACCCCCTGGATGGGTGACCAGTGCTGGCCGGCCCAGCCGCGACGGGGAGAAATCTGGCCCGCATATTTTTCCAGCAAGTGGCTGTTGGCTTCAAACCAGTTGGGCAGTTCCAGCCCGGCAAAGGCGGTGTAGTTGACCTGGAGTGCTTCCAGGCGGGGGGCAAAGGGGCTGAGCCGGACGTGGCGTGGTTCGGTAATTGATTGTCGCGGGTGGACGATGTCGTACACTTCGCGGTAATTCTTTTGGGTGATAACGGTCGTATAGGCCTCCGTTGTCTGAAAAGGGTGAAAGCGGTGAATATGCGCCTGGCGCAAATCCCACTCGGATTCGCCGTAGGTCATCCATTCGGCCACTGCCTTGCCGACCCCACCGGCATGGGTAATCCAGGAAGCAACGGCCGTCCAGAACCCCTTGACCTTAGCTTCGCCAATAATGGGGAAGCCGTCCACCGAAAAGGCAAACATGCCGTTAAACTTTGTCTCAAACTCGGCTCCTTGTAGCATGGGCAGCAGAGTTTGGGCCTGTGCCCATGGTTCATCTATAAAATCGGCCGGCGTGAAGGGATGGATGGCCGTCTGTCCCGGGTCTAAATCCTGGGGACGGACCATGTGGGGCGCGTGATAGTAGCTGCCGATGCCGTAGCTGTCCCAATGCTGGCGGTAATACATGGCCGAGTCTAGTTCGCGCACGGTGGGATAAACCACTTCCTGATCTTTATCGCTCCGGTCGAACTGGCTGAGGGCGGCCAACGGGGTGGTAATAACATATTGGTGTTCAAAAGCCATCAGGGGCAGGGGCACACCCACTTTTTGGCTGAGGGCGGGTGCCCAAATGTTGGCACACAAAAGGAGTTGTTCACAGTCGATGCGAGGCAAATCGGGGTTATTGGTCAATACGGCCGTTACCCGCCCCTGGTCCACCTCTACATCGACCAGCCCGGTATGGGCCACAAAGGTGGCCCCGCCGCCAGCCATCGCCTCCCGCGCCAATGCCCCGGAGACGTCGGCCCCTTTGACAATGGCTCCGGCGGGAATAAATAGACCGCCGACTACCGCCTTTTCGTTGAGAAAGGGGAGTCTGGCCTTAGCCTCCTGAGGTGTCAGCAGGTGGGATTCACAGCCAAAGGAGCGGGATTCGCCCTGCAAGCGGATTAAATCATGCCAGCGGGCCTCGGAGATGGCCAGCTCTATTTGCCCCACCGGGTTGTAAGTGTTGCGGTCGGGCCGGAAGGGAGCCAGGCTGCCGATCAGATTGGAGGTGTAGAGGCCCATCTGGGTCAATAGTTGGGAATGGCTCAGGGGAACGACGCCGCCGGGGGCGTGAGAGGTGGAGCCGTCGTTTTCGTAAAGCTCCCCTTTGTCGATAACCAGAATGTCGCGCCAGCCCAGTTGGGTGAGGTGATAGGCAGCCGCACAGCCCACAATACCGGAGCCTACAATAACCAGTCGTGCCTTTTTCATCAAAACGCTCCTCTGTAAATAGGACGGAGGACGAAGGACCGAAGACGGAAGAACCTACTCCGTCATCCGTCCTCGGTCGTCCGTCATTTTCATACATGATGGTGTGCCCACGCTTATGTTATCGCCTACCATGTTACCAGAATTCACAAAGATAGGGTGCAATTGTATCAAAGGAGTTGACAATTTGTAAAGAGAGGTGGGTTTTTGCAGGGGAAGGCATGAAACAGAGGGAGATGGAGGGGCTAAATCCGGGTTAGAGATATTTCAAGGCCCCGCCATCCCGGCCGTGACTGAAGCGCAGCGGCCGTTCCTTATCCCGGTCGTAGGTTTCGATATGGACCGGCCGGTTCCAGAGAGTGTAAAGGTTTTCCAGCGTGGCCTGGGCATACGCCACATCCAGGTCAAACCCTTCATGCTGGTGGACCAGGTAGAGTTCGCCCCGGTTATGGTGGTTGGCGTCTACAATGTCGATGAGCGGCTGGCCAAAATTGGTCAGTTGGAAGAGCAGCTTTTGTTTGATAGCCTGAAAGTCACGGCTAGATATTTCGTATAGACCTGTGACGGGGTTGTAGTCAAAGGCAAAGAGGTTGTGGTGACGGGCAAACTCTTCGGTCAGAAAGGCGTCAATAAAGCCGATGTCGTTGTAGATGCGACGCACTTCAAACAGCTTTTGCCGGCCCAGGCCTAGCTTTTTGTCCCAATTTTTGCGGGCCTTCATGTCACGACAGTCGTCATACTCGGGACCAAACGCGCCCCGGTTCCAGCGGTCCTCCACGTCACGCAGCAGCTCCAGCCCCAGCCGGTAGGGGTTGAGCCGGCCGGAATGGGCCGCTACCGTGCCGGAATGGTGTTCGGCGTAATCGATCAATTCGGCCGAGGTTAGCAGCTTTTCGGTCATCATTTTGCTGTGCCAGAAGGTAGCCCAGCCTTCGTTCATGATTTTGGTCTGCCGTTGGGGGGCAAAGTAGTAAGCCTCCTCGCGCACAATGGCCAGTATGTCGCGCTGCCAATTTTCCAGCGGCGCATGTTCCATCAGAAACAGGAGGACGTCCCGTTCGGGCGCTTCGGGGAACTGTTTGCGCTGCGCCTGGGCCTCATCCAGCTTGCGCTGCTCTTCGGCCAGGAATTCGGGTGGATTGATATAGCTGTCCATGTACTCTTTGGCCTGGATTTTGCGGACGGTGGGCAGGATGTCGTCGTGGGAGTCAACGGCCGTATAGACCGGTCGGCGGCGAATACCGGCGGCGTGAATGTCAATCAAGTTGTCCAGCGACAGGCAGGCATCGAGGAAGCGTTCCACTTCGTTACGGCCGTAGCGGTCGTTGTAGCGCTGAATGCGGCTGGCGTGATTGGCCACCTCATCCAACATTTTGCGGTTGGTATGGGCAAACCAGAGGTTGTTCTTGAAGAAGTCGGCATGGCCGCAGACATGGGCCATGACCAATTTTTGGTCCACCGGCAGATTGCTGCGCAGCAGGTAGGCATAAACAGGCTCGGTGTTGATGACCATTTCGTAGATGCGGTGCAGGCCGTAGGCATAGCTTTTGTTCAGCCGCGTATACTCCATGCCAAAGCGCCAGTGAGGGTAGCGGCTGGGAAAGCCATCGTAGGCGGCCACCAGGTTGACCATCTGGTAGTCGAGCATTTCGTACCGTATTTCGGGGAAGTCCAGCCCATAGCCACGGGCAACGTCCTCGATTTCAGCTTGTAGGTGGGCCAATTCTTGCGTAATAATCATGAGCTTAAAAGAGTTGACGCAAAGGGGCAAAGGGAGCAAAGAGGCAAAGGCAAATAAAAAGCTTTTATCTTTTCTTTGTGCCTTTGCCCCCTTCGTTTCTTTGCGTTAAAAAATCTTTACAATCCTTTGCCCAGGAAGGCCTTGATGGCGTCGTAAATTTCGTCCTGGTCATTGATTTTGGTGGTGACCAGCTTTTCATCTTCGATCTGGTGCAGGGTTTCGATGAACATACGGCCGTATCCTCCCGGCACCTGGCCATAGCCAAACAGATTCAGGTGGGGCAGCAGGCTGTCGATCACAATATCCAGGGCTCGTTTGTCGTCGTCGCCGCCAAAATTTTCGCCGTCGGAAAAGTGGAAAGCGTACAGGTTCCATTCGGCCGGGTCATACTCCCGGCGCACGATTTGGGCGCACAGCCGGTAGGCGGAAGAGATGCGCGTGCCGCCGCTTTCGCGCAAATGGTAAAAGGTATGGTCGTCTACTTCTTTAGCGGCCGCATCGTGGACAATATAGCGCACGTCCAGGTTTTTATAGTTGGCCCGCAGCCAGGTATCAATCCAGAAAGCGGTCAAACGCACCAGTTCTTTCTTGCGCTGCGTCATACTGCCGGAAACGTCCATCATGTAAAAGATGACGGCGTTGTTTTGGGGCTGCGGATAGTTGCGCCAGGAGCGGTAACGCACGTCGTCGCGGATGGGAATGACGGAGGGGTTTTTGGGGTCATACGTGCCCGACGCAATTTGTCGTTTGAGCGCCTCGCGGTAAGTGCGCTTAAAGGAGCGCAGGCTTTCCGGCCCCACGCGGCGAATGCTGACGTAGCGGGATTTTTCCCCTTCGACATTGCGTTTCCCTCTGGGCTCAATACGCGGCAGGGCCAGCTCTTCGCCCAAAATTTCGGCCAACTCTTGCAGCGTTAGCTCCACTTCCATGAGGTGACGACCCGGCTGGTCGCCTGCCCCACCACTGCCCGGCTCGTCTCCCGGCCCCAGCGGTGTGCCTACGTCGCCGTCTCCCTGTCCCACGCCCCCCGTCTGCTTTTCACCAAAGCGGAAATGGGGCAGTTGAATCTGGGGCAGGGGGATGCTGACAAGGTCTTTGCCCTGACGGCCGATTAGCTCGCCATTGGACATATATTTACGCAAGTTGCGTCGCACCTGTCCCCGCACAATCTGGCGAAAACGGCCGACGTCTTTGTCAATGCGATGGGCGGTGGTGGTTGGTTGGTTCATTGTTTCATGTCCATTTGGCGTGAAACGTGATGCGTGAAACGTGAGGGGCTATTACGCATCACGTTTTACGTTTCACGAACATCTTTTTACTTCCGCTCTTGTGTGTCTCCGCGGGCAAAGATACTGGCCACGTAGTTCAGCACGTCGGTGGCGCAGATGTCGCAGTAGCCCTGGTTTTTGATCATGCGGCTTTTGACCACGTCGATCTTTTCCTGTGTCTCGCTGTCGAGGACGTTAGAGACGAGGCTGGTCAGTTTGATCGAATCCTTTTGATCCTCAAACAGCTTCAGTTCCAGCGCCCGGCGCAGCCGCTCGTTGGCGTCCCAGGTAAACTGCTTGCCATCCAGGGCCATAGCGCCGATGTAGTTCATGATTTCGCGACGGAAGTCGTCTTTGCGGCTGTCGGGAATTTCTATTTTCTCCTCAATGGCCCGCATCAGCCGTTCGTCGGGGGCTTCATCCTGGCCGGTGTAAGGGTTGCGCACTTTTTGACGTTGGGTGTAGGCTTTCAGGTTGTCAATATAGTTGGCGGCCAGTCGTTTGATCGCTTCCTCATCGGCCGTAATGGCCCGCTGCACCTCATTTTTTACAATTTCATCATACTCGTCGCGGACGACGGCCAGCAGTTCCCGATAGCGTTTGCGTTCCTCCTCACTGGTAATAAGCGAGTGGTGTTTTAGCCCATGCTCCAGTTCGCGCATGAGCATAAAGGGGTTGAGGCAGGCCCGTTCATATTCGCCCACCAGGGCATTGGATATTTTGTCCTGGATGTAGCGGGGGGAGATGCCGAACATGCCTTCTTTTTTGGCCTCATCTTGCAGCTCAATGACGCTGTCTTCGGTGAAGCCGGGCAGGGAACGGCCGTCATACAGATATAATTTTTGAGCCAGGGTCAGGCCGGCCCGTTTTGGCTCTTCCAGCCGGCTCAACACGGCCCAAAAAGCGGCCAGCTCCACCGTGTGGGGGGCGATATGTTTACCGATGACCCGCCGCTGGTTGAAGTCGCGCATGTAGATTTTAACCTCGTCGGCAAAGCGGGTGTTGTAGGGCACGTCGATCTTGATCGTCCGGTCACGCAGCGCTTCCATATACTCGTTGCTGAGCAGGCGCCGGTATTCGGCCTCGTTGGTGTGGCCCAAAATGACTTCGTCGATGTCGGTATGGGCAAACTTTTTAGGCTTGATTTTGTGTTCCTGGGAAGCGGTCAGCAGATCGTAGAGGAAGGCCACGTCCAGCTTGAGGATTTCGATAAATTCGACCAGCCCCCGGTTGGCAATGTTCAGCTCCCCGTCAAAATTAAAGGCGCGGGGATCAGAGTCGGAGCCATATTCGGCAATTTTGCGGTAGTTGATGTCGCCCGTTAGCTCGGTGGCGTCCTGGTTTTTTTCATCTTTGGGCTGGAAGGTGCCGATGCCGATGCGGTCTTTTTCAGAGAGGAGGATGCGCCTGACGCGCACCTGCTCCACTACTTTGGTCCAGTCACCGGCTGCCTCCTCCAGAAGCTGGTTGTACATAAAGCGGCAGGCGGGGCAGAGATCCCCCTTGATGTGGATATGGTCGTGGCCCTCGCGCCCGGCGTTAAGCTCATCGAGAACGGCCGTACGGAACTCTTCGGGAATCAGGTGAAGCGGCTCTTCGTGCATAGGGCAGTCCATGCGTTCACCGTCGTGGGGCTGCCAGTAGAAGGTGTACAGACGGCCGTCTTCGGTGCGGGAATAAGCTTCCAAACCTTTCTTAAGCAGGCGGACAATGGTGCTTTTGGCCGTGCCCACCGGTCCGTGCAGTAAAATGACGCGCCGCTCTGTGCCGTAGCCGTGAGCGGCCGAGCGGAAGATCTGGGCCAGGTCCATCAGGGGCTTATCAATGCCAAAGACGGCATCTTTGCCCTCTTCAAAGGGATCATCGAAGAAGTTATAATGGATCAACTTCTCCCGATTGCGCGTGTACTCTTCGTAGCCGTAGGAGATGATCATATCGTACAGCCGTTGGTAGGCGGTGCGCGCCACGCGAGGATCCTGACGCACCAGGTCGAGGTAATCGGCAAAGGTGCCTTCCCAATGCCGATCCTTAAACCCGGTCAAATCTTGCATCTGACCAATTTTGCTGAGAATGGTGGTGCCGGTTGCGGTTGCTGTTGACATAGCTTCTCCTCTTATAAATAGACCATGGACCATAGACCACAGACAATGGTCTGCCATCTATCGTCCATTATTGTCTGTTCTAAATGACAAAAGGCCGCCTATAAAAACTGGGCGGCCCTTTGTTGTGGGGAAGGAGGCAAACTATGGGGGGTTGGATTCAATTGGTTATGTACGTTAGGGCCGCCCGTGCCCTTGCGTGCGTTTAAGGATATGACGCAGAAACGGCCGAGTTTCTTACAACGATTTTGGTGATTTAGGAAGATGGTACGGGGCGTGGCACGTAAAGCGTGGAATGTAAAGCGTAAAACGTAAGAAGGTTTGTCCGTCATCATCTGTTGTTGAACGGCCGTTTACCAATTCTTAACCAATTTGCACTGGCAAAATTTTATGGAAAGTTGTATAAATATGGCGGAATGAAGTAAAAAGTAAGAAGTAAGAAGTGAGTGATACAGCAACAGGTTTAACTTCCCACTTTCTACTTCTTACTGAGATACTGAACACTGGTTACTGATAACCAGGGAGATTTACAAATGGCTCAGGTACTTCTGCTCAACGCCAGCTATGAGCCGTTAGGCACGATTTCCTGGCGTCGAGCCATTCAATTGATTCTGGCTGAAAAAGTCCACGCGGTGGAAGGGTTGGCCCGCAGTGTACGCTCCGTGAACCGGATCGTGGATGTGCCCTCGGTGGTGCGTTTGACCTACTACGTCAACGTGCCCCGGCGCGGAGCCACCTGGTCACGCCTGGGCGTCCTCAAACGGGACGGCTGGGAGTGTATCTACTGTGGCGTATACCCTGGTGAGCGCAAAGGTGGCAAGATTTACCAACAGTCAGACTTTACCCTGGATCACATTCGGCCGCGGTCGCGTGGCGGCCATAACACCTGGGGTAATACCGCCTGTGCCTGCGCCCCCTGTAACCATCGCAAGGCTGACCGCACCCCCCACGAAGCCGGTATGAAGCTTCGTTTTGAACCAAAAATCCCCCGCACCAACGTCCTGGTCGTCAGCGGCCAGATGCCCGTAGAGTGGAAGAAATACCTGGAAGTGTAGCTGGGTTATGGCGTCTTTAGACTAAGGCGTAACTCATCTACTTTTCTTTCTAACTGTTGGAAGTAATCTGATTCTACAATGTTGGCAACCTCATTGGCCGTTTTTTTCTTATCAATTTTGATGTGAAGCTGCCGAAACCCATAACTTGCTTTGCGTATGCAAGTGAGCATGCTGGCAGATGGCTAACTGTTGGCTTAGATAGCAACTAAGGGCATAGGTAAATTGGCCTTGTTGCCGGGCAAAATCAAAAAAATCAGAAGCTGACCAGGTGAGCAGGGTGGTGGAGGTAACGGCCGTATAGGTGGTGGCCATGGGCGTCTCACTCAAACTTTCAGCTAACCCCACCCAACTGCCACGATGTAAATACCCCTCCGCTTGTTTTACCGGCAAACTTTTTAACTGCTTTTGAGCCAGCAGTCCCTGTTGAACCAGCCAGATACGGAGAGTATTTAACACCTGTTCCACTTCACCCAATTCCATCTGAGCCCGGGAAGCCAGATCAAAAACAGTCAATTGTGGATGCCGGGTCAGACAGCGCAATACAGTCTGCTCAGCAGACGACATAGAAAGTAAATCAATCGGGGAAATAAATGCCATTTTAATTAAACAAACTATCCAATAAGCTCGATCCGGCTCGTTCTCGTTTCGGCTTGTCATTGTGCAAAAGAACTTGAAATTTGCTGTCACCATCTTTGTTAAGGCGGCATTCTCGCACCATTTTGTTGACAACAGTTTCTAAGTCATTCATGGGAATCCGGGTAAAGCCGGCAATTTCTTGTAAAGTTAAACAAGGCCGACGTACCAGACATCTGATAATATCTTGTTCTTGACTTGATACAGTCAATAAATCCAGGGGAGACAGCAAAGTCATAATCATTTTCTCCTCATCTACAGATGGACAAGACATGAAAGCGGGGTAGCAATCATACCTATATTATGGGCCAGAATAGGTCTGATTACCTGATACAGTAATCATCTTTCCATTATGATTTTGTTTATAGAGGCTATGTGACTTTCAGCCTAGACTGGTATTGGTCGATCGGCACCTACATCGACTGTACACAAGGCCGGCTCTTCTGCCTGATGTCTTAGTGAATTAGCGAGACACAAGCCGATTGATCCAGGCCCAGGCAACTGCCTCGGCACGATTACGTACCCAGGGAACCTTGCGATAGGTGTTATACAGGTGAGACTTTACCGTTCCCCCGGTAATTTTTAGGTTGTTGGCTATTTCATCATTGGACAAACCCTGCGCTAATAATTGCAAAACATTTATTTCGCTCTGGCTTAAATCCTGATAAAGTTCAGGAATAAAGCGCAGCAATGTATTTTGAACCCGTTGATTTAAAATGGTTTGGCCGAAAGCCACAGCGCGAATGCCGGCTACCACTTTTTCCGGCGGGTCGCTCTTAAGCAGGTATCCCTTAACGCCGGCCGCCAGCATACTCCAGATATATTGTTTATCATGATAAGAGCTAAACACCAGGATGGCAGGCTGACACGCTGTTGACTTTTGTCGCTTGTTTGTATTAAGTTCCCTGGCTACCTGAATGCCGCTTACATGAGATAGATTGAGATCTAATACAACTACGTGTGGACATAACTCCTCAATCAACTTAACGACTTCATAGCCGTTTCCAGTTTGCCCCACCACCTCAATATCTTCATGTTTTTCTATCTCCTGCTGCAGCCCATCCCGCACGATTTGATGGGCATCTGCTAACAAAACATGAATGATATGCTTGGTTTGGGTTCGATCCAGCTCTTGATTCAAATCAACCTCAGATAAATAATTAACCATAGTGAGCTATTTTCTACCAAACAGGCAAAAAAAGGTTGAAGAAAATACCCTATTTTGAGTGTGACCAGGTAATTATTTGTTTGTGACTTTGAGTTTATATGATTTTGGCACGACCGGATATAATGAGACGCAGTTATTGTAAACTCCTATTCAATTTCAACAATCCGGTTTTCCCAGGCCCAGGCGACCGCTTCGGAGCGGGTACGTACGTTAGGCAGCTTTTTATAGGTATTGGTCACATGATTTTTTACAGTGCCAACCGCAATAAATAACGCTTCGGCAATTTCTTCATTGGTGTTGCCTTTGGCTATCAAGCGCAGCACGTCTAGTTCACGCTGGCTTAGATTATGTTTAGACGATTCTTGTCGTGTCAATAACAATTTTTGTACCGGTACGCTTAAGGCCGGCTCATTTCGCATAACCTGTCGGATGCCGGTCGCAATACGCTCCGGCGCTTCATCTTTCAACAGATAGCCTTTAGCGCCGGCTGCAAACAAGTTGTAGACATATTCCGGCTCACAATAGGCGCTCAGAATGAGAATATGTGGCGGCCAGGGCAGATTGTCTTCTGCTTTGTCTCCAATCATCATGTCAGCCAACTTTTCGGCAACATCGGTGCCTTGTAGACCGGGCATATTGATGTCTAATACGAGGATATCGGGACGAAGCGTCTGCGCCAGATTGAGGGCTTCATAGCCATCAACTGCTTCACCGATTACCTCAATATCGGCGTGACGCGTTAGTTCATTGCGAATGCCGGAGCGAACAACATGATGATCATCAGCTAAAACAACACGGATTTTTTTTGATATTTGTTTGGATTCTTTATACGCTGTCATAATTCTCCCTCAACCAACTGGCACGTGATTGTCGGACAGAGGAATAACAATTTTCAGACAGGTGCCATGGGCGGGAGACGATGTAATCTGAAATGTTCCGTTGAGCAGTTCGACTCGCTCACGCATACCTACTAAACCAAAATGATTCTGTTCCATAAAACTGCCCAATCGTTGGGGAACAGTAAAGCCGATCCCATTATCATTAATCGTCAACAATACTTGCTCTAACTGGACTAATAAACCAATTGTAACCTGGGTAGCCACGGCATGCTTATAACTGTTAGCCAATGCTTCCCCTGTACAACGAAACAGACAGAGGGCAATATCTTCATTAACGGGAATAGCCCGATCCCCTTCTATCACTAATGTTGCTTTCAAGCCATACTCCATTTCAAAGCGGTTCACCACCGAGCGAATGCTGGGAATAAGGCCCAGATCCAACGCCGCCGGCCGCAAATTTTGACACAAATGTCGTGTTGTCTGAATCAGCGAGCCTATCTCTTCTTGTAAATCCATTGATTTTGAGAGTTGTCCATTTTGACTTAACTTGAGTTGAGGTCGCAAGATGGTAGCCTCAATTTCTGCCATATGATACTTTAAACCAACGAGCTGCTGAATGATTTGGTCGTGCAGTTCACGGGAAATACGCTTCCGCTCATTTTCGCGTGTGCGGATAATTTCTTTTTTGTACTGTTCGTTTTCATGGACTTTTTCTTCTAATTCCCCAATTAATTGGGCATTTTGAAAAATAGCACTGGCCTGTCGTGAAACAACGTTTAATATCTCCATATCTTCGGTATCAAACAGATCGCCGCCATATTTGGGGCCCAAAATCAAAACACCTAATGAATTCTCTAGCCCCCTTATAGGAACCCACAGCCGTACCAGGCTGTTTTCAAGAAGCATTTTTTCTTCAGTTGTTAGGCTGTTGCTGTCGATTTCACGCCGAATGGTCTGGTTGTTTGTGGGCTGTGGCTTTTTCTGTAAATAGCGAAGAATGTTGGGTAAGGTGGCCGGCTGAAGCATCTCTGGTGTAAACGGGGCCTCGCTATTTCCGGAAACACAAGTGACCGTTTGCCTGGGTGACTGCCCCTGCCAGAGTAAATAAGCCCAGTAGACACGCATGGTTTTATGGATGCTGGCGCTTAACGTTTCGGCCAACCCTTCAATGCCGGTTGTTGTTTCCAGTCTGTGGGTTACCTGACCAACGACCGTGGGATAATCATACCAACCCCCATAAAGCAAATAATCAACCAGTTTCTGCAGACGACGATATAAGGGGTTGTAGGCAATAACCAGGGTCATAATGATAAAGAGATTGGCCAGCGGGTTGGTTAAAATATTGTCGTGCAGCAGAGTTTGAATTAAATAGGTCATACCTAGATAAAGAATACACAAGAGGCCGATAACATAAACGGCCGTTGCGCTGCGGCTTACATATCGCTCTATTTTAATAAACTGATACTTTCTAATAGCATAACCATACCCCACCGGAATAGTAATCAAAAACAAGAAAGTAAATTGCACCGGCAGAATCATTTCTCCCAAGAAAACCCGGGGAAAAACAGACAAAGTTAGCAGTGGCATACCGGCTATAAACCCACAAAGCGTCACTACACCTATCTGGCGTCTGGCTATTGGTGAAGAAGTTTTATGATAAGCACGAACAAGCAATAACAAAACGAGACTAAGGCCAACCAATACCCAAAGGTAAAGGGCAACGGTATACCAGGTTATAACATTATCAGGCAAAGGTATAAATTCGGTAGCCATTAGCAAGCGCCACAGAATGCCTGAGACAGCAATCCCATACATCAGAATGACCGGCTTCTTACTCCGCCAATTAATTTGGTTATAGGGAAAGTAGAGATGGAAATGAATAGCCAGGGCAATAGCACACCATCTGAGAATATTTCCCAGGTGACCGGTCCACACCAGGCCGGTCACGATCCCCAAAGCCAGGCTGATTCCCAATGTCTGGCACCATAAAAAGAAAAGGATATTTTGTTTTGTACTTGTCGACGATAACAAAATTACGGCAAGACCAATACTCCAAAATGTTAGCGCAGTAAAAATAAGTGACAGATGCATGGCCAATGCAAGTGGTGGTGCCCGCTCTGTGTACAAAACTTCCAATAAGAGTGTCTCATTATCCCGATTAACTTCTAAGACAACCATGTCATCGCGCTGCCACTGTCGATAGGGGAAACTACTGGCACTTACTGGTGTACCATCAATCGTGATAACCTGGTCATCAACAAGGATGTCTGAATTTTGATGGGCATAATAGACAGTACCGTTATCTGCCCATAAGGCACCTATATGTGGTTGAGTAATTGCTTGCCAGGCAGACCAGGCGATAATTAGCAGCGAAGAGGCAACTACCAAAGCAATGCTAACTTGAATCACCGAGTTTGTGCGATAGGTTATGACCATTATACTGAAAAACCGTATGGTTGTTTTAGGAAGTTGGGTACGTCATTATCGTAGATAAAATTGCTTTAACAAAGGTTGTAAACGTTCTTTTATCTCCGCTGGTAATGTCATTTTGTTTAACAGTTGTTCTGCTTGCTTGTGATAAAAGGAGGCTTGTGTTATTAAATAAACAGCAGCACCACTTTTCATGATTAATCGGCGAGCTGTTTCTTCATTAGTCGGCATAGTCTGCACTGTGTTGAGTAAAGATAGTAATATTTTTTTCTCTGTTGACGGTAACACTGTTAAAGCATAAGCAACCGGTAAGCTATGCCTTGAGGGCTTGCCCAGATCCTCTGTTGCTGATAAATCGGTCAAATCATCCTGTATTTGATCCAATAAACCTAAGTTATAACCAAATTGGCGATATAATTCCAGTTTATCTTTATCAGAACAGGCCAGGCGTCCCCCAGCCCAGCAAACCAAGCCTAGCCCGGCACCACTCTTGTCGCCAACAATCTGCCAACTTTTTTCTAATGAGGGGGGGGATGACAATAGATCGCCATGTTGGCCACCACATGTTTGTAACAAGGCTATATAAAACGCCTGGCGAATTTCACCGGCAACTGCAGCCGGTATGCCATCTGTTTCAAGATCGCCCAGTATGTAACCGGCCGTAAAGATCAGGCCGGTAGAAATGTTTAGATCAAGTGCTGCCCGCTCTGATAGGGCAACGTGACCATCTTCAATGTCGTCCAGCAAGCGTGCAGCATGACGGAATATATTCCAGACAGTTACAATGGGAATTGCTTGCTGCTTGTAACCACCGTGCGCTTCACAGAAAAGCATGGGAAGAAGCGCTAAGTTATTGGCCCCCGCGTCTACTTGATTGGCCGACTGACAAAGTTGTCTGAGTCTATTTGCATAGTCTTGATCTATACGAGGATTTGACCAAATTTCTTCAACAATCGAGGAGTCAATCATATATATGCTACTATCAAGGTTGTTGTTTGGGATCCCACTGCATACTTGATAGGGAGTCAGGTATGTAGTCAGTGGCCAGGAGATTTGCTAAGGTCTCTGAATCTTGAATGATATTCAGCAACGCTTGTGCTTCGGCTGTGGCAAGGTTAAATCGTTCAAAGAGTACCTGGCCATTTTGGGCAATCTCGGCTAACAGCGTAGGGTTGGAAACAATTTGATATACAACTTCATGTAAAGTATTCATGTTTTCCTCCTGAAATAATTAAAGACCTGAACCTATTCTACAGGCGATCAGGATTTCTTTCATAGAAACGAAGTCATTTTGCAACTATGACTTTGACCCTATTTAATAGGCCTCCCCTTTAATCGCCAAACTGCAGCACGTAGTGACGATACAGCCAGCGTAGCAGAAAACCTACCAGCAGTAGTCCCAGCCCGTGGGCAATGATGGCAGGAGAAAGGGTGACGGCCAGCGTCAGACAGGAGATCAGGCCCAGGGCGGAGACCCATTGGGGGAAGAGCCGATCGGCCGTATCCATACGCAGCGCGGCTAGATTGGTGATGCTGTAATAGAGCAAAATCGTGAAGGAAGCAGCAGCCACGATCTCTTCCAGCGTGCCAAACACGGCCACCAGAATCAGGAAAAAGCCGGTCAGAAAGAGTCCCACCGTTCGATCGACCTGACATCCGTTCGAGCAGGGTTTTCGCCGCTATGCTGCCCATCTCAAAGAGCGGCTGGCGTATAGTGGTAAGGGCTGGATTGTGAAAGGCCGCGGCGTAGATATCGTCGAACCCGAGGACGGAAACATCCGCCGGCACGCGAAGACCCATTTCATCCAGCGCCCGGATCGCGCCGATCGCCGAGATGTCG
>JAWOIM010000647.1:0-2723 GCA_046484685.1 Chloroflexota bacterium
GTCGGCAGCAAAGGCTGGATATACGACGAGATTTTCGCCACTATTGAGCAACTGGGCCTGCACAACCAGGTGCGCCATCTCAGCGGCATCTTTGACGAGACCCTGGCCCATCTCTACCAGGCGGCCGGCGTCCTGGTCACACCCAGCCATTACGAAGGCTTTGGCCTGCCTGCCCTGGAAGCAATGCACAGCGGCTGCCCGGTCATTGTCAGCAATCGTGGCTCGCTGCCGGAAGTTGTTGGTGCGGCCGGCCTGCTGCTGGAGCCGGATGACGTCAGCGGCTGGGCTGAAGCTCTGGCCCGCGTCCTTACCGATTCTGTTTTACGTGATAAAATGATAGCGCAAGGCAGGGTACAGGCGGCCACATTCAGTTGGCCCCGCACGGCCGAACAGATGGTGCTGTTGTATGCAAAACTGATCAATGGTAAATTGTAAAGGCAATGGTGATAAGGTATGATTATGATAGGTAATGGACGGAGAGAAAGGAGATGACTACTGTGATAAAACAAAAAACGACTTTGGAAGATGTAAAACATCGCTCCTTAGAGGAGGTTATTCAAGAAGTTTGGCGAGAACGGAGACCTATGACAATTTATTTGTCCGGTGAAGAAGCGGTGGTTATTCAGCCAGAATTTGAAGCCGGCGGGTATACTATTTTCTCGCAATCATACGCTGATTTAATGGCAAGATTAGCGCACGTTCAAGTAGACCGCTCATTCAGTCGTTGAGGATCTTACTCTTAACCCCCCAATTGCCCTATCCGCCCCACCAGGGGACCAGCCTGCGTAATTATCACATTATTCGCGGATTGGCGCAGAACCACGAGGTGACGCTGCTCAGTTTTGTGGAGCAGGGCCAGGCCACTGATGAAGAGACACTACGGCCGTTACACAGCCTCTGCCACCATATCGACATGGTTCCCGCCCCGCAGCGTACGACCTTCACCCGGCTGCAGCAACTGCTCACCAGCCGCCGGCCCGACATGGCCCAGCGGCTCTATACTCCCCTGTTTGAACTCCGGCTGCGCCATTTGCTGCGGCAGAACCAGTTTGATGTGGTCCAGGTTGAAGGGATTGAGTTGGCCCGCTACATGAGCACCGTTAAAGCGACCAGCCCCGACAGCCGCCTCATTTTTGATAACCACAACGCCGAAACAGAACTCCAGCGGCGTAATCTGGAAACCGACCGGGCTATCCCTCGCCGCTGGCCGGCCGCCCTCTACTCCTGGCTGCAGGTCGGCCGTTTAGCCCGCTTTGAACGCTGGGCATTGGAAACGGCCGCTGCCACTGCCGCCGTCAGTGATGCCGACAGAATCCACCTGCAACAACTGGCGCCCAACGCCTCCATTACCACCATTCCCAACTGCATCGACGTGGCTGCCTACACGCCCGCAGATGATGAACCCACTATCCCCTTTGACCTCGTTTTTAGCGGCAAGATGGATTACCGGCCCAACGTCGACGCCGTCCTCTGGTTTGCCCAGGCGGTCTGGCCCCAGATCAAAGCGGAACGGCCCGAGACGACCTGGGCTGTCGTGGGTCAGAAGCCCCATGATCGGCTGGCCGTGCTGGGTGAAATGGAAGGGGTAACGGTGACAGGTTGGGTGGAGAGCATACGGCCGTATCTCTTGGGCACTTCTCTCTTCATTATGCCCTTTCGCATAGGCAGCGGGACGCGGCTGAAACTAATCGAAGCCATGGCCGCCGCTAAAGCCATCGTCAGCACAGCCGTTGGCGCTGAGGGTTTTCCCGTCACCCACCAGAAGGAGCTGTGGCTGGCGCAGGGAGCGGAGGAGATGGCCACAGCCATTCTTACCCTCCTCGATGATCCCCAAACAAAAACGCGCCTGGGTCAGCAGGCGCGCCAATTTGCTCAACAGTATGATTGGCGGGTCGTCATTCCCCTCTTTGAAGAACTATTTGAAAAGTAAAACAAGACAGGCAAGAAAGCATTCACGCATCACGCATCACGCTCCACGTTTAGCCCCCATACTCTTCATCATAATCAGCCATAGCGGCCTCGATCAGTTTCAACGCATGGTCACGGCCGAAAATTGTCTCAATGAACGTTTCGTTTTCCTGGCCGGGAATCAGCTTGTAGGTGCCAAAATAATGACGCAGCCGCTCCACCAAAATATCGGGCAAATCGCTGATGTCCTGCACGTCGGCCCAAACAAAATCATTTTCCAGGACGGCAATGATTTTATCGTCGGCCTCCCCCAGATCGATCATTTGCAGTCCACCCACCACCCGCGCATTCAGAATCACCTCTGCCCGATTGATGGTGCGTTCGCTGATAACACAAATATCCATCGGGTCATGATCGCCTTGTCCTGCTTTAGGAGACATGGCACTGACCCGTTCGCCGCAGTAGGTGCGGGGAATGAAGCCGTACATCGAGGGCGGATTGGCCGAGGTGCGCTGCGGCCGGTCGACGCGCAGATAGCCGGTATATTTGTCTACCTCATATTTGACCAGGTCAAAGGGGGTAATCTCAATATAGGCATGAACCAGTTCTGGTGGCTTAGGACCGACTTCCAGGCCGTGCCAGGGGTGAGGACGCCAGCGGTAAAAAGGCTTGGGAAAGGACATGATCGCTCCTTGTAAACAGTTGATAGTTGATAGTTGACAGTTGATAGTTTGCCTTGTTACCCCGTCACCCCGTCACTCCTTCACCTGCTTACACGGGGATGATGGGTAGTTTGGGGCATATCTAGGCTGAGC
>JAWOIM010000734.1:0-3401 GCA_046484685.1 Chloroflexota bacterium
GATTACCAACACCGGTTCTGTGGCCGACAGCTACAACCTAGCGGCGGCGGGCATCATCTCCCTGACGGCCTAATTCAGCAGCAGCAGTGTTAGCCTAGGCCCCGGCCAGTCGCAAACGGTACAGCTAACCAGCGGCCCGCTCCCCTTCGCCTTGCCGCAAAGCTATCCCTTCTGGGTCATGGCCACTTCACAGAGCGACGAGCGCATCCGCAACGCGGCTGAAGCGGCCGTCACCTTTACCGGCTATGAAGGCGTCGAACTGGCCTGGCTACCCGCCGGTCAGACCGTCACCGACACATTGTCGGCCACTTTCATGCTGGTGATGACCAATACGGGGAATATTCCTACAACCTACCAATTGAGTCTGGACATGTCCGGCTTGAGCGGCCAACTCCCCTTTGACCAACTACCCATCCCGGCCCGCGCCACGGCCGTTCTGCCGCTGACCGTCTATGCCGATGGGCCAGGGACATATACACTGCTGGGAACGGCCGTTTCTGACCAGGGAACGAGTGACAGCGATACAGCCACCCTGACCATCGCCTTCTCCAACCAGCCCCCCATCGTGGATGCCGGGCCGGACCAGATAGTGGTGGTCAACAGCCTGGTCCAGTTCAACGGCAGCGCCAGCGACCCCGACGATGATCCCCTGACCGTTGCCTGGGAGTTCGGCGACGGCAACGGCACCACGGGCAGTTTGACACCCAGCCACGTCTACGAGGAGATTGGCACCTACACCGTCATCCTGACCGTCAGCGATACGGTCGGCCATGTGGTCAGCGACACGCTGCAAGTGACGGTGGTGGCCGAAGAAATCTTCGAAATAGATGCCGGCCCTGACCGGGAAGCCAACGAAGGCAGCCCCCTGACCTTTAGCGGCGCCATCACCGACACGGCCGACACTGAGCCATACACTATCCTCTGGGAGTTTGGCGACGGCAACACGGCCGTAGACAGTCTGACGCCGAGCCATACCTATGACGACAACGGTGTCTACACCGTGACGCTGACGGTGACGAACAGTGAGGATCAGGTAGCCACCGATACGCTTGAGGTGACAGTTCACAACGTGCCGCCCACGGTCACGGCCGTGGACAACCAGACTATTCACCTCGGTGAAACAGTGTCCGGCATCCTGGCCACCTTCACCGATCCGGGCGTGCTGGATACCCACACGGCCGTGATTGACTGGGGCGACGGCACCGTGACGACCGGCCTGGTAGACCAGGCGACCCAAACTGTCAGTGGGACACATACCTATGTACTGCCAGGCGTCCACACGGTGACCATTACTGTTACCGATGATGACGGTGGTGAGGGCAGCGACAGCTTGCTCGTTACTGTCCAGCCACGTATCTTGTATCTGCCTCTGATTGTCAACAACAGTTAAAAAGTATGGCAGCGTTTTGTGGGAGACCTGACACCTTATTTTTGCACAAATAGAGAGTATTTCCACTCTTTGTTAACATAACTTGTGCAAATAGAGGCCGTTTGCACTCATCACAGTAGGTCAAACCGGCCTGAACAGTACTTTTCCAAACAAATAATCAGTTCATCAGTGTAGGGATGAGAAGAGAGCAATTCGATTCGTTTGAGTTGCCCGTACTCAAAATATAATCGGCCTGGAATAGCTAAGAGGTCCCGTACAACTCGTTTAGAACCCCAGTCAGCAAATCTAGAATCGACCAAACCGCGATGCCGAAAATCTGCTAACAAATTGTGTGTTAGATCGGTTAGCAGTACAAGCGCCATTTGCGCTGAGAAATTCTGCTTTCGTCGAGATGAGAGGTGCAAACCGCTTTTGTCATGGCGAAATTGCTCGATTTCAGCGTCTCCCCTCTGGTTGTATCAGAGCATGAAGGCTCTTTTTGAAGGAAAAGTCAGCGTCGTAACGTAATAACTGCAACGCCATTTACCCTTATGCCAACGCTTACGAACAAGCAAATCAAAAGGTCGTCCTAAATCAAAGGTAGGTTTTGTACGCCCTATCCAACTTTGAGCGTCAAATCGATGCCACCGTTTTACTTGTTTGGCTAACGCTTGGGCACGGGTAGCCGAAAAGCCCTTGGCAATGGTTTGGTACTCTCGATTCAACAACCAACGTAGGTTTTTATCGGTTCCTGAACCGCCATCGAGACGATAAAGGGTATGTTGCCGCTGTTCCGGCGCTAAGTCAAATGAACTTTCCATTGCCAAAACAGCCGGCTGCATACATTGCATCGTGGCATAGTTGCCTGGATACAGTCCCGACCACAAGGTTTCTTGATAGTTAGCAGAGCTAATACGGGCTAATTGGCGTCCGGTAACGTTTTTTTACCGCTGAAATGTCCTCTCTGGCTGTTTTCAGCCTGCTTTCCGCAAGGTAAGCCGGATAAATCGAAATCCAATTTCAAGAAGCCGCGCCAATCATGTTGTTTTGGTCACGGCGCTGCGGCATAGTGACCAATGTGCGAATACAAAATAGTGTCACCAGCAGCAAGAGGCCAAACATGGCCACCATGCCCCGCCCAAGTTTAAAATCTCCAGGCCGTATTTGCCATTTCGTTAATAGATTCATTCTTCAAGCCGGGTTGCGCTGGCTCGAATATCTTTGAGTTTGACGCCAATATCTACAAAATCGAGTCCGGCCAACAGTTTGATATGCCGGGTGGTAGTGCCGACAAAGCCCCCTTGGGCCTCGACGGGAATCCAGCCGACGTCGTACAGGTAAAATTCCGGCCAGGCGTGGTATGAGCCGCCATAGATGACACCGGTAACAAACCGGGCTGGTATGCCCTGGCTGCGCATGATGGCGATGAATAGATTGGTATATTCACTGCACGTGCCCGCTCCTCTATCCAATGTTTCCAGGGCGCTGAGAGAATCGATACGGCCGTTCCATATCTGCTGTGCCAGCCGGTTGTCATAGGCGATGTTTTGGGCTGTCCAGGCCGCGCTCTTCTGGGCAATGGCCACAATATCTGTTTCAGCGCCAATAATCTCTGCTGCCAGCGCCTGATGGTAACTTGCTTCTGTTTCCGCCTGCGCGTCGCTAAAGCTGCTTCCATTCCGGGGCGATAGTTGGCCGGTAATCAATCCCATCAAAATGAAAATGATCAGCATTCCCAAGCCGCTCAGATAAATCCAGCGGATATATTGCCGCCGGTTGGCAATCCGAGCGTCGAGCAGTTTTCTGGTTGCGTACAAAATAACCCCGTCCACGAGCAGAAACGGCAGCAGAAAAATCCAGTCCAGCCAACCAAGCAGAAAAGGCAGGCCGGTCATCACGATTACCGTCAGGAAAATGGCGGCGCTAATGCGTAAAGCACGTTCGCCGCCCAATTGGATGGCTAAGGATCGGGATGCCACCAGGCGATCACCAGCCACATCCATAGCATCGGCCGCAATCTCTTCGCCTAAAT
>JAWOIM010000756.1:0-8611 GCA_046484685.1 Chloroflexota bacterium
GTTGACTGGAGTGATAGTTCACTGGGCTGCCCGGAACCGGGCCAGGCCTATCTCCAGGTTATCACGCCCGGCTACCGGCTGGTCCTGACGGCTGCCGGCGAGGAGCATCATTATCACACACGAGACGCCGACCGCGCCATTTACTGCGATGATCCCTAGTGTTTTATCGAAACGAAAGTGATAAAGTTTACCGTGGTGATTGATAATGAACTGAACTAAGGAATGACAAATGAATGACCTAATTGGACAACAAATAGACAATTATCGCATCGAAACGCTGTTGGGCGAAGGCGGTATGGGTGCGGTTTACCGGGCGCAGGACGTTCATTTGGACCGGCCGGTAGCCCTAAAAATGATTAGCTCACGGCTGGCCCGCCAGCCTGATTTTCAACGCCGTTTTCTGCAAGAGGCCCGGGCCGCTGCCCGCCTCAAACATCCCTCCATCGTCCAGATTCATCACTTTGGTGCCCGGCCAGACGCGCTCTATATGGCCATGTCTTACATACCCGGCCAGACGTTGGGGACCTATATCCGCCGGCTGCAAAAATCTGAACGTGTGATTATGCTGTCGGAGTCGTTAATCCTGGCGGCACAGATTGCCGAAGCGTTGGGTTATGCCCACCGGCAGGGCGTGGTTCACCGCGACGTCAAGCCAGACAATATTATGCTGGAACCGCTGGATGAACCGGACCGGGAGGGAGAGCCACCGATCCGGGCCGTGGTCACCGATTTTGGCCTGGCCAAGCTGCTGGAAGGGGGGATAGAAACGCAGACAAATACGATTTTGGGTACGCTGCCCTATATGTCACCGGAGCAGTGCCGCGGGCGCAATATCGACGGCCGTTCCGACATCTATTCATTGGGCATCCTGCTCTACCAACTGGCTACCGGCCGTTTGCCTTTTGACATCCGTTCCATTGGTGACGCCGCCGAAAAACATATTCGGGCCACGCCGCCCTCGCCGCTGGAGATACGACCCGATTTGCCCCCGACCGTGGCCGTCATCATCCTCAAAGCGATTGCCAAACAGCCCGAAGAGCGCTTTCAAACCGGCGAAGAGATGGCCCGTGCCCTGCGCAGTGTACCGGTAGACGAGACCAGGATCATGACCATGGCCCAAACCAGCACCCAGGAAATTGTGAGCCTGGTGACCCAACTGCTGCCGGAAGTCAGCAGTCTTGAGCCTCCTGACACCGGGACCGGCCTGGTCAGGCCTACCGGCACCGATTATCTGCTCATTCAACAGCAAGGAGAAGCCGACTATACCCACGGCTTAGATAAGGCAGTGGTGGTAATCGGCCGTTCCCAGGCGTGTGATATTGTACTGGATGCACCCGGCATTTCACGCCAGCACACCCGCCTGGAACGGACCACAACCGGCTGGCAAATCAGTGATATGGGCAGCAGCAACGGCACCTGGGTTAAAGACAGCCAGCTTTTACCCAACATTCCGGAGAGATGGGAGCCAGGCTCGGCAGCCCGCATTGGTCCTTTCTTTCTGCGCTGGCAGCCGGGAGCGAGTACGGCCGGGCGCCAATCCCCGTCTTCCCCTGCCTTAATGAAAACCCCGTCACATTCTGGCGTAACCCAGCTTCTGACCATGGACGGGCAGTTGGGCGTTATGGTTGATCCCACCAATGCCGAAGTCGCGCCCGGCGGCCGCTCCGAAGTGCAGGTAGAGCTGTCTAATCAGGGCACGATGGTGGACCACTTTGAACTGCGCGTGTCCGGACTCCCAACCGAGTGGGTCACGCTGCCGGCCGAACCGGTGCAGTTGATGCCCGGTGGCCGTTCCCTGTTGGTGCTGACCGTTCACCCGCCCCGTAACAGCAGCGCCCGCGCCGGTCGTGGCGCTTACCAATTGTTTGTTTACTCCGCCTCTACCAGAAAACAGGTGGCCAGGATTGACGGCAGCGTGACTGTAGCTCCGTTTACCGGCTTTTCATTCGATGCCCGCCCCACCCGGCTGGTAAATGAAGGCGTTTGCCGCATCTCGCTGCGGAATGAAGGCAACAGCCCGGCTGTTTTTGCCGTCAGTGGCAGCGACCCCGGTGAGGTGGTGCGTTTCCATGGTGAACAATCAGCAGTTACTGTACCACCAGGACAGTCCATCGAACTTCCCCTAAAGGTGCAGCCGCAGACACGGCCGTTTATAGGCAAAACTGAAACACACCCCTTTCAAGTACAAGTGCAAACCAGGACCGGGGAGAGCCAGCAGAAACAGGGTGTTCTGGAAGTCCGGCCCCGCTTTCCAACCTGGATGATGGCTCTGATTCCCGTTTTGATATTGCTGTGCTGTATCGGTGGCATTGTAGGTGCCCAGGCCTGGTACAATTATGATCAGGGCCTGCAACAAACGGAAGCGGCGATAGCCGCCCTAACCACACAGGCCCAGGAACCCCCTGATGACAGCACGCCTGTGCCTGATTTGGCGGCAACACAAGCGGCCATTGATGCCCAAAACGCCAATGCCACGGCCCTGGCCCAGGCGGCCGCCAATGAAGCAACTTCTACAGCCTTAGCCTTCGTCCAGCAAACGGTAGATGCCCAACAACAGGCACAGGCAACGATGCAAGCAGAACAAACGGCAAGCGCGGAAGCTGCTGCCACCCAAACGGCTCAAGTAATACAAACCGAAACGGCGGCGGCCGCGACAGAGCAGGCGGCCGCCACCGCCACGGCTCACTCGGCCACGGCCACGGCCATAGCCCAATTAGTGGCCCATTATCCTCTCACGGAAGACAGCACAGATGTCACCGGACAACAAGCTAATGCCACGCTGCAAAATGCCCCTTTTATAGATGACAGCGTCTATTGCAACGGCGTTTATTCGGGTAACAATGCGTGTGTCATTTCTACACCCAACCTGAATGGGTTTAATTTTAATTCTTTTTCTATAGAAATTGAGTTTAATGCAGCGGAGTTTCGACGTATGCCGGTCGTGGTAGGCGGCCGCTCATTCCGCTGGATTGGATTTGAACTCAACAACGACGGCAGCATCAATTTGCTTTATAACAACAGCAACCGGGAATCGTGCAGCGTAAGCTATGAAGTTGATGAATGGCACACCGCTCTTCTAACGTATGATGGTTCTGAAGCACGACTATATCTTGATAGGCAACATGGGTGTACCGTCTCTTTTACCCTGAATGAGGGGAATGACCGGGATGTCAGCGTTATTAATTTCTCAAACGCAACTATTTTTGAGGGCAATGTACGGAATTTGAAAATATACAAAGAGCCAATTTTTCCAATTATTTTCCTCCCGCCTCTCCTGATAACGCCGCCAGTTTTGGCCCCGCCCTAGGCCAGCAGTGCAAACAATTTGTGGATCTACCGAGTCTAGATAAGTTGATGGTTTATAGTCATGAGTAAACGAAAGAAAGCGCCCAGGCGAAAAAAGCAGCAGCAGCGGCCAGAGGAACCGTTGTCTACGGTGCCACCGACCGCCTCTCCCCCTGTGCCACTGGCGCGTTTGCCGGAACACGGTACATCACGGCCGTTGCGCCAGGCAGCCGTAACGGATATGCAGCATCGTCATGGCAATGCATTCGTGCAGCGCACATTGGCGCAGGGACGATTGGTGCAAGCTAACGCTGAAACAGCCGCTGTTATTCAGCGACAGGATGGTCACAGAAGGCAGGGAGCCAATCCCGGCGGGCGCGGCCCGGGCAGGATTCAACATGCCCGTGAAGTGGTTTATGAGGTTAGTGGTGCTGCACTGGCCGATATTACCGATCAACTCAACCGTTTCGACGGCTTTGCCAGCCAAACAGAGGCCCCGCTGGGCCTGGCCGGCCGGGTAAGGCCCCAGCGCCAGCCAGACGATTCCTTTCAAGTAACCGTTCGCTGGCAAATCAATGGCGCTGCCGTCCACCTGCCTCGCTGGACTGATTACAACACCGCCTGTCCGGCTGCCCAACAGGAATGGGATCGTTTTTTGCGCCAGACGCGCCTGCATGAACAGGAGGCCCACGTCAATGCCGGCCGTGAGTTTGTCAACCAGTTAGGTGAGGAAGATACCGTTATCAACGGAGCCACGATTGAGGAACTACAAGCCAATTTGGAAACCAAGCAACAAGAACTTGGAGAGCGTTTGCAGGCCATTCACGACGCCTGTGACCATGGTGTAGGCCTGGATGCTATTTTGCATCCTGACAACGGCCGTTGCCCCGACGAGTAAATTTGTATGAGTAGCAAACAGAAAGCCCCAACCAAAGTGCAAAAACCGGAACCGGCTCATCAGACGGCCGTTTCTGAAACGGCGCAAGTTGGTCCCGACCTGCTGCCGGTTGGGTTGGGGCAAATTGGCTCGCTAAACGGCCTGCCCCCCCATGGCACGGCACGGCGAATGCGCCAAACGGCCGTTCTGCAAATGCAGCGGCAGCAGGGCAATACCAGCGTGCAGCGCATTTTGGCTGGCCACAGCCAAAGTTCCTTCAAATCCAACGGTGTGCCAACCGTGCAACGGGACGACACCGGGGACCCGGAAGAAATGCCCTCCGAAGAGGAAAAAGCGGCCGCCCTGGCTGCCGCTCGCGCAGCCAAAGCCAAAGCGGCCCAAAGCGCCGCTGAAGCCCAACAGGAAACAGATAAATCCCGCACCGCCAAAGAAGCTGAAAAGCAGGTGGAACAACAGGCTGTGGGCAAAGTTGAACAAGAGAAAGGCGCTACTGAACCGCCCCCATCTGATAAGGAATCTGCCCCGGCCGCTCCCCGTGAAACTACGGAATCTCCTCCTGATGCAGAAGCAGTGGCAACGGCCGTGCCGCCGGCCCCGGAAGCGGGCGAACAAGAGATCCAGGCCCCAGACTATGTAGCACCCAAATCCCCGACAGAGGATCCTGCCTTCCAGAGCGTGACCGGTCAGGCCAAAACGGTAGCAGCCGCCGGCAAGAAGCACGTCCCTGCCACCACCAAAGCGGCCGAAGCCGCCGCGGCCGCCGAGTCACCAGCGGCCGAGATCGAAGGCGAGGCGCAGGATAAGCAGGTTGGCGAGATGGACCAGGCCGAAACGCCCGGCTTTGACGCCGCCGCTTTCAAAGCCCAACTGATGGAGCGTATTAACGCTATGGCCCCCAAATCGGCCAAAGAAGCCGATGAGTTTAAGGAAAATGACAAGCTGGGTGGCTTAAAAGATGAAATGCAAGGGACGGCCACTGTCGAACAGGAAAAGGCTAAAGGGCCGATGGAGACAGCCGCCGCCGAGGCCCCCGACACGGAGAGCGTCGAACCCAAACCGGTTACTCCCTTGCAGCCGGAAGAGGCAGGACCAGAGCCGCCACTGGCGGGTGCAGCCAGGGCTGCGCCCAAACCGAGAGGCAAGGGAGAAGTGGAGGCCCCTCTCCAGGCAGACAGCCGCAGCCTTGACCAGCAAATGGCCGAGGCCGATGTAACCGAATCCCAGTTGGCCAACAGCAAGGAGCCGGATTTTCAAACGGCCGTTGCGGCCAAAAAAGAGGCTCAGGTCGATGCCCAGACCGCACCGACCGCCTTCCGTCAGGATGAGCAGGAACAGCTAGAAGACGCACAAGCCAATGCCGAAGCCACCACCGACGAAAAAACGGCCGCTATGCATGCCGACCGCACCCAGATATTGGCCCAGGTCGGCAACCAGCAGCAGCAGGGCAAGAACGACGACGAACAGAAGCGGGCCGAAGTCGGTGCCCACATCCGGACCATCTACGAAGAAACCAAAACAAAAGTTGAGGCCATTCTGGACGGGCTGGACCAGGAAGTTAGCCAGATTTTCAACCCTGGCGCAGAAGCGGCCAAGCAAGCATTTGAGGATTACGTAGATGCCGAAATGGAAGCCTACAAAGAGGAACGTTACGGCGGCTGGCTGGGCTGGGCACGCTGGGCCAAAGACAAAATTAAGGGAATGCCGTCGGCGGTCAATGCGTTTTACACGGTCGGCCGCCGGCTGTTCATCCAAAAAATGGATGCCGTAATCGACAACGTGGTCGCCTTAATCGGGCGGCGGCTGACCGAAGCCAAAGCCGAGATCGCCAACGGTAAGAAAAGGATCCAGGAATACGTTAACCAACTACCTGCCGAGCTGCAGTCGGTAGGACAAGAAGCGGCCCAGGATATTCAGGGCCAATTCGACCAGCTTGAGCAAAACGTTGATGCCAAACAGGGGGAACTGATAGACTCTCTGGCGCAGCAATACCAGGAAAATCTACAGGCCGTTGACGCCCGCATCGAAGAGATGAAGGCAGCCAATCGCGGCCTGGTAGACAAAGCGCTTGACGCCATTGGTGGAGCCATTAAAACCATTCTGGAACTCAAGAATATGCTCCTGGGCGTTCTAGCCCGCGTGGCCGATGCCGTGGGCAGAATCATCAAAGACCCCATCGGTTTCCTGGGCAATTTGATCAGTGGCGTCAAACAAGGGCTAAACAACTTTGTGGGCAACATTGGCACCCACCTGAAAAAAGGGTTGATTGGCTGGCTGACCGGTGCCGTGGCCGAAGCCGGTATCCAATTGCCCGAAAAGTTTGATTTACCCGGTATTTTCCAACTGGTCATGCAGCTTTTGGGCCTTTCCTTTGAAAAGATTATGGCCAAGGTAGCCCAGGTACTCGGCTTTGACGTAACCGCCATCTACGGCCAGATCATGGAACTTGTGGGTATCTACCAGGAGGAAGGATTAGCCGGACTGGCCAAGTTCGGCCTGGCCAAACTCATCGGTCAGGAAGGAGTAGACGCCCTGATGCAGGTTGTCGATCTCTTCCAGGCCCTGATAAGCGGCAGTTTTGGCAAGTTATGGGGTCTCATTCAAGAACATCTGACCAACTTAAAGGAGATGGTCTTTGGCAAAATCCAGGAATTTGTGGCTGAGCGGGTGATCAAGGCCGGCATTACCTGGGTCATCAGCCTGTTTAATCCGGCCGGCGCGTTTATTAAAGCCTGCAAGATGATTTACGACGTGATCATGTTTTTCGTCGAACGCGGCAAACAAATTATGTCGTTGGTCAATGCCATCATTGACTCCGTGGCCGCTATTGCCTCGGGCAACATCGGCGCGGCGGCCAACTTTATTGAGCAGTCATTGGCTAAAGCCATCCCCGTGGCTATTAGCTTCCTCTCCTCCCTGCTGGGATTGGGCAATATTAGCCAAAAAGTACAGGAGATTATCCAGAGCGTGCGCGGCCTGGTCGATAATGCCTTAAACGCCATCCTCAACTCCAAACCGGTGCAGCTCGTGGCCGGCTTTATCAAGAAAGCTGTTGGCAAAATGAAGAATCTGGCCCAGGCCGGCGTTGCCAAAGCCAAGGGCGCTTTGGGGTTGGGCGAGGATCAGGCAGCCGCAGGTGATTCGGCCCAGGCCAGAGAGAAAGCACGTATCCGTGTGGCTAAGGCAACGCAGCAGCCATTCAAAGATGAAACCGAGTTGGCAGCAGCAATTAAGCCAATTGAAAGCGATCTCATTCCCGAAGGACTGCAATCGCTTCAGGTCAAACCAAAGGCAGACAAAACCGGTCACTTTGACATCGTTGCCCGTCAGGAAGAAGACGTTGGTGATGCCCAGGTAACCACAGCGAAAGACGTCGTCGACGTAACGCCAGTTAGAGATTATCGTCCTTCATGGCGCACGAGTACACAGAGGGAACTGGCAGCGATATATGCTGAATATCATGTGCCCGGAACTGTTAAACTTGTATTTGAAAAAGCGCTTAGCAAGGAGGGCAATCTCTACAACAAGGCCGAATTTGATCGACGCCATATGACTTCGTTCAATGATATACGCGATAACCTGCTCGATCAGATTCAGGGCGCAACTTACTCTGAAGCAGCCATTACGCTGCAAAATATGGGTCATACGCCTAAATCAGAAACCAATGAAAGCATTCAAGCGGCAGCCAAAGCAGTTCTGAGAGATAGATTTAATGATATAACCAACGTGTTTGTTGATGACGCCCAAGAAAACCAGGCAAGAGGCAGGCAAATGGGCAAGGCGCTCGCCGCTATGGATCGGGCCGCCGCTCAAAATGATACTGCCGCATTTGAGCAGGCTAAACAAAAATACCTGGCCCAAGGCTTTGATCCGGAACCCATCGACTACTTCTATGACAAATATGCCGCTGTTCGGGAGCAGGCAGCAGAGAATTTGTAAGAGAGTGAATTATGACGCAAATGATTGTCCATCAGTTAAACATCGCCGGACCGGCCGGAGAGCAAACGTTTGAGATTCCCCACGGCCGTTCCCTCATCGGCCGGCAGGCGGGTGTGGAGCTGGTGCTGGATGAGCAGTTGGTCTCACGGCGGCACGCCCAAATTGAGTGTGATGAGGAAGGCTGCACCCTCACCGACCGCAACAGCTCCAACGGCACGGTCGTCAACAAGGAACGCTTGCGGCCCGATGATCCGCTGCCGCTGAATCCGGGCGATATCATCGAAATCGGCAGCTTTACTCTCACCTATGACCAGGTGACGGTTGAACTGCCAGACGAGCCGGACCCGCTGCCACCAGACCCTCCGGCCAAACCTGAACCAGAACCAGAACCGGAACCACAAGCAAAGGCAAAAGCTAAAACGGCCGAACCACCACCTCCCCCAGTCCCACCAGGCCCACCGCCTTCTGCTCCCCCGGAAGCAAACGGCCAGC
>JAWOIM010000021.1:0-8077 GCA_046484685.1 Chloroflexota bacterium
GTGCAGGCTACCGAATTTACTTTGGAGAAGACGGAGACACAATAGTTGTCTTGCTGACCGGTGGTGATAAAGGCAGCCAAGATAGAGATATTCGTCAGGCTCAAGCCTATTGGCAGAGGTATTTAAGCAATGACTGAGTATAGAACATTAAATGAGATAACTGTTGAATATTTTACCGAACGGCCTGAAGAAATTGATGCGTTTCTTCAGGAAATCTTTGCCGATTATGCTCAGGACGGTGATTCCGCCACTTTGTTGTCTGCTTTGCGGATTGTGGCCCGTGTTAAGGGTATTTCAGAAATGGCTGAGGAAATTGGTATCAGCCGGCAAGGTTTACAAAAAGCATTGTCTGACAAAGGAAATCCTCGCCTGGATACAATTAACGCTATCATGCAGGCGCTGGGTTACCAATTGATGCCGCAGCGTTCGGCAGAAACGGCCGTTTCCCCCTAACAATACCTATGAGCTTCAAACCACCAGAGAAAGTCCAGGAAATCTTAGCCAACCTGCCCATCAAAGCGGGCGTCTATCTACACAAGGATAAAGACGGCCGTATTATCTACATTGGCAAAGCGATCAACCTGCGCAGCCGGGTCCGCTCCTACTTCCTGAAAAACGTCGATTCCGTCAAAACCGCCCGCCTGCGCCGCCACATCGCCGACATCGAAATCATCACCACCGACAGCGAACTAGAGGCGCTGCTGCTGGAGATGACTCTCATCAAAAAGCACCAGCCCCACTACAACGTTCGTCTCAAAGACGACAAGCGCTACCCCTACATCAAGGTCCACTGGCAAGATCCCTTCCCCAAAGTGACCGTCACCCGGCGCATGGTGCGCGACGGTGCCCGCTACTTCGGGCCTTACACTTCCGTCTGGGCCGTCCACCAGACGCTCGACCTGCTGCGTAAAATCTTTCCCTACCTCACCTGCGATCGCACTATCACCGGCCAGGATGAGCGGGCCTGCCTCTACTACGACATCAAGCTGTGCAACGGCCCCTGCATCGGGGCCGTCAACCAGGCCCAATACCGGGCCATGATCCAGCAGTTGATGGACTTTTTGCAGGGTAAATCGGACCACATTCTCAAAGGCATTGAATCCAAAATGGAGCAGGCGGCTGAGTCGCTCCACTTTGAAAAAGCGGCCGACTACCGGGACCAGCTTAAAGCGATTAACCGCGTCGTCTCCAAACAAAAGGTGATTTCGGCAGCCAACACCGACCAGGATGTGATCGCCTTTGCCCGCGACCAGGGGGATGCCTGTGTTCAGGTCTTTTTTATCCGCCACGGCAAGCTGATCGGCCGTGAATATTTTATGCTGGAAGGCACCGAAGGGGAGAGCGACGAAGAGGTCATCGGCGAATTTGTGACCCAGTTTTATGACGAGGCGGCCCATATTCCTAAGGAGGTCTTGCTGCCCAACCAGGTAGAAGAGGCGATGATTATTGAGCAGTGGCTGCGCCAGAAGCGGGGCACCAAGGTAACCTTGCAAATCCCGCAGCGGGGCAAGAAGAAAGAATTGATTCAGATGGCCAAAAGTAATGCCCAGGACACGTTGGCCACGCTCAAACAGCAGTGGGCGGCCGATCGCTCCAAACATGTGACGGCTATGGCCGAACTGCAAGAGGCGCTCAACTTGCCCACGCCGCCGGCCCGCATTGAATGTTACGACATCAGCCACACGCAGGGGCAGCAGACGGTGGGGTCGATGGTCGTTTTTGTACAGGGGGCGCCGCGCAAGAGCGACTACCGTCGCTTTAATGTGCAGACGGTGGGCAATGATGATTACGGGGCTATGAAGGAGGTGCTGGCGCGCCGCTTTCAGCGCTATAAAGAGTCGCTGGACGGGGAATTACATGATTTGGGCCAAATCGGCCGTAAAAAAGAAACGGCCTGGGCGCTGCTGCCCGACCTGCTGATTGTTGATGGCGGGAAGGGACAGTTGGCCATGGCCAGAGAAGTCCTGGCCCAATTTGATCTGGCAGGGGAAGTGCCCCTGGCCGGCCTGGCCAAGCGGGAAGAGGAGCTGTTTGTGCCGGGGCAGCGAGCCGCTATTTTACTGCCACGCCGTTCGGAGGCACTCTACCTGGTGCAGCGGGTGCGGGATGAGGCCCACCGTTTTGCCAACAGCGGCCACCGGCAGCGGCGGGCCAAGGTAGGCACGGCCTCGATTCTGGACAGCGTGCCCGGTGTGGGGCCCACACGGCGGCGCACCTTGCTGCAACATTTCGGCTCGCTGGACGACATTCGCAAGGCCACGATGGAGGAGATTGCCTCGGTGCCCGGTATCCCGGTGGATGTGGCCCAGGCGGTAAAAGCGCATTTGGCGTAGTCAGTGACCGGTAAACCGTGAACCGTAAACCGTAAACCGATAACGGATAACGGATAACCGATAACCGATAACCATATCTACCGGAGAAGATGATGTTACCAAAGCAACTGTCTCAGGATGGGCTAGAGATTGAATGGGCCGGCTGTGTGCCTTATCTGACCGCCTGGGAATGGCAGAAAACGTTGGTCAAAGAGCGGGCCGGGCAAGACCTGCCGCATAAACTGCTGCTGTTGGAGCATCCCCCGGTCTATACGCTGGGTCGCAGGGGGCGCCTGGAAAATTTGCTGCTCAATGAAGCCCAGCTTGCCGCGCAGGGGATTGAACTGCACCGGGTAGACCGGGGCGGCGATATTTCTTATCATGGTCCCGGCCAACTGGTCGGCTATCCTATTTTGAACTTGAAGCGGCTCTTTCAGGCGCGGGGGCTGGCCCGGCCTGATCTGCACCTTTACCTGCGGCAGCTTGAGGAAGTGGTTATACAAACAGTGGCCGAGTTTGGTATTGAAGGGTGGCGCTATGAAGGTTATACGGGGGTGTGGGTAAAAACGGCCGTTGGTCCCCAAAAAATCGCCGCCATTGGTCTGAAGGTGAGCGGCAAAGGCATCAGCAGCCACGGTTTTGCCCTGAATGTGGACCCCAACCTGGACCACTTTGCCGGTATTATTGCCTGTGGTATCCGGGAGCATGGCGTGACCAGCCTGGCCCAACTGCTGGGGCAAACGGTGACGGTAGCAGAGGTGATACGGCCGTTAATCCGGGCTTTTGCCGCTGTATTTGAAGTAGAAACCGTGCTTGTTTCTCCCTCCCTTTCCCCGTACAATCAGCCACAAAGGACGGCAGACGATGGACAACGGATGATGGACGGCAAATAATGGTCCATGGTCCATGGTCTATGGTCCATCGTCCAATATAAGGATAAACATAACCTATGTCTTTTGTAACACTCAACGAGATCGGCATTGCCGAAACAGAAACCCGCCCCCAGCCGCAGCGCCGGCCGCAATGGCTCAAGGTACGTGCTCCTGGGGGCGAAAGCTATGATTCACTCAAGCGGCTGATGCGCAGCAAAGCGCTGCACACTGTTTGTGAAGAGGCCCGCTGCCCTAATATTGGCGAATGTTGGGGACGGGGCACGGCTACTTTCCTGATTATGGGCGATATTTGTACCCGCAGTTGTGGCTTTTGTGACATCAAAACGGGACGGCCGTTACCCCTGGACTGGACCGAGCCGGAGCGCGTGGCCCAGGCCGTCAAAGCCATGGCCCTGAAGCATGTGGTCATTACCTCCGTCAACCGGGATGAGCGGCAGGATGGCGGTGCTCCCATCTTTGCCCGCTGCATCCGGCGTATTCGCGAAGTTCAGCCGGGCTGTTCGATTGAGGTGCTGATTCCTGACTTCAAAGGAAACAAAGATGCGCTCAGGATTGTTATGGCCGCTCGCCCTGAAATTCTCAACCATAACGTGGAGACGGTGCCCCGCCTTTTTAAGCAGGTGCAGCCTCAGGACCAGTATGAATGGGCCTTGACCACCCTGCGTAACGCCAAACAGATGGACGCCGACGTCTTAACCAAGAGTGGTATCATGGTGGGTCTGGGTGAGGAATGGGACGAGTTGGTAGCCGTGATGCAGGACCTGGCAGCGTGCGGCGTGGATATCCTGACGATTGGCCAATATTTGCAGCCCAGCCAAAAACATTTGCCTATTAACCGCTACTACACGCCCCAAGAGTTCGGCCGTTTGCAGGAAATCGGTCGGGAGATGGGCTTCAAGTGGGTAGAGAGTGGTCCCCTGGTGCGCAGCAGCTACCGGGCCGAGCAGCAGGTGGCCGCGTTGTCACCGATGCAAAAAAACAGCTATTTAACGTAACTACTGACAAGCCAGAAACCGGGTTTTTCTCTGGTGTGCCAATGATGAGTATCTGCTAAAAACCCGGTTTCTTCGGTGATTTAGCCACCGCGTTCGCTGCCCGCGCAGAGAAAATCAGATAACGTTGCCTTAGGCGCGGCGGGATAATTGCTCAATTTGCCGTGGGTAGGCAACTCTGGGCGGGTCAGGTCACAATGACCTGACCCGCCCAGGCATTTAGGGGGAAAAAGGGTGTTACTGCATTAGCAGAGGCAGGTAGATCGCATAGGGCAGCTCGGGCACAGAGGTAGGTGTGGGGCTGGGGGTGGAAGTTGGCGTCACCGTTGGCGTCATGGTGGCTGTGGCCGTAGCTGTCATCGTGGGTGTCGGTGTCGGCTCGCCCGGTTCCGGTTGGCCGCAGGAGTCATCCCAGCCGGCAAACTCCAGCAGCAGCCAACTAGCTGATGTGGAAGCCAGATTGTAGCCATGCAGCCGGAACAAGCCGAAACGATACACCTGGACCCCGACGTTGCTGCCGCTGCCGGCCGTTTCATCATATACCGGCAGGCGCAGCAGCCGTCCGTGATCAATATGGTCGTCGATTGGCTGACGTACAGCGTTTGAATTGACTACACCAGGGAAGCGTGAAACCCAGTTGGCAATATCCAGGCTGATATCGGTGGGGTCATAATAATCGACAAAGCCACGTACCACGTGGGGGTAATGGGGCGTGCTTGGCTCCCCACCATCCCCATGGTCGGTGTAATCGCGGGTGTCGCCCGGCCAGGCAAGGCTGTTGACCAACGTCTGGTTGAAAGCAACAATGCCGCTGTTCCATTTCAAAAAGGAAAAGGTATGGAGACTACCACTATTCTCGTTCCACAGGCGAAAGAGATAACCGGGTTGGGCATCACTTAAAGCAACGTCGGGCACATGGTTTATGAATTGTTCATAGGCGGGCGGATGGGGCGGGTATTGAAATGCGGATGGGTCCGGGTAAGCATTGTCGCCGATTCCCGGTGGTGATACCGAACGAGAGGCAAAATGAGGCGCAAGGGGGAAGGCCGAACAGCCAGCGGTGGGGTCCGGCTCTACCGGGGGCAGGGCGGGAACTAGTAAGGTAGCCGCATCTTCAAACCCAGCCCGGTAACGGACGGACAATGTGCCGCCATAAAAGGGGGTGCAGGTGGCCATGTCCGGATCTTGATAATCACAATCGAGATCGTGAGGAATGGTAATGGCATAGGATGGGGTTATCCATTGATTGTCACACTCATTGGCATAACCATCTCCCCCGGCAAAGCAGCGGCCTGCCACGTTGTCATCGGCCGTGCCGCCAAAAGAGAGGGCCCAGTCGGTCAGGCTGTGGTCAATGCCGTCACTGTCATTGTCGACCGGGGTAAAGGCCAGCGTATCGAAGGAAAAGACCAGGGGTGGTTGAGAGCCGGCATCCAGGTCAAAGCCGCTCACATGGATGGTTTGCCCGCCATATTCCGGCCCTAACTGGAGCAGCGGCTTTTCGGCCCAGCCTGTTTCATGGGAGACCTGGGGCAGAGAGCCAACCGCTTTGACCCGTACCCCGGCCGCATCGTGGGAGCCGGGATTGTTTATCATTTGAATATTACGGGTATTGGCGTCGCTGGCAAATTCCAGGTTGTAACGAGGACCGGCCCAAACGTGGAACTCGTTCAAGGAAGCCCCGCTGATGGTGGTTATATCCAGCAGCAGATGTCGTTCGCCCGTAACGGGATCAACCCATATATTAGGCAGATCGCTGGTCAGGTCGATTTCAAAGGAGCCAGAATTATTGTCGGTGGGAACAGGTATCTGCTCCCCGGTGTCAGGGTCGATGGGGTAATCACCGGGTTGGTCCGCTCCGGGCGATACCCAGCGCATATCGGTCTGATGGCTGCCGTTATCCCGAATGCCGTCCCCAACCTGGCCTGTATAGCTGGCCAGGGGGACGATCTGGATATCGCCATCATCTTCTGCCTGATAGGCCAATTGATAAACCGTTTGGGTGTTGTATCCTGGTGTATAAACAGACGGCACGGCACAACTGCCATCGCCATGGTTGTTAGGATTGCCGCTTCCCCGGTTGGCGTCGGTGCGCACGTACCAGTAGGGGTTGATCTGGGCCAGGGTAATGGTGGGGTCTTCATCTAAAATGTCCAGTTCGCCCGTTTCCAGGATACATATGTCTCTTTGTCCAGCGGGGCAGCTCATTTCTATGCCCGCGGGTGGAAAGCGAACCGGATCATGATGGATGGCCGTTTGGGAAAAGAGGATGTTGGCCGTTTGGGCCCCACTATTGATCGAGTCGGGATCAAACAACTCGACGCGCAGAATATCTTCGGGGTAGTCGGCGGGGATAATGACACGATACTGGTAGGTGTAGGGGCCTGGAGCCCACTCGCTGATCCAGGGCGAAAAAGGGTCGCCGTAAGCGGTGCAGATTTGGGGACCATACACCATTTGCAAGGCCGGTCCTACCCGGCCGTTGTCGGCGAATCGGCTTAGATCGAGCAGGGGGAGGGCCGGTGTGGGCGTTGCGGTTAACTCGATGGCGGGGGAAGCGGCCGTTGCCGGCTGCTGCCCACTGGCAAGGAGGCTGCTGATGAGGAAAAGGGTAAAAACGGCCGTTGCGACCACGAGAACAATACTGGACAATCGTTTACTACTGTTCATGTTTCATCTCTCCTTAGAAAATGGACCATGGACCACGGACGATGGACGATGGGTATCATACTGCATTCCGTCTCTATTGAATCTACCTAACAGTAAGCGGTTAAGACAATACAGATACCCGTTGCTCTCCAACTCTGGAGAGCAACGGGTGAAAAAATGATTCAATTTTTGGTAATCACACCTGATTAGAGTTTATTGGCTGGCAAAGGATTTTGTCAAGGGTGTTATTGCCTATCTGATATCAATACGGGATAAGATGTAAAAAGGTTTCAAACGTGTGAGCGTTCAGACCTGACAGGTTTATTATCCGAAGGGGCCGCCGTAATTTAGGCGCAAAAACCTGTCAGGTCTGCGGACTTGTTCCCTCGTCCCTCGGGACAGGCCTGAGCGCAGCCGAAGTAGGAACTGGACGGTTACTCACCCTTTTCCTGGTGGGCAATGATAGCCCCGGAGAGGCTGTTTTGTTCATAGATGGGTGAGAGACCGACCCGTTGGACAAAGGGTAGGTAGAGATAGTAGGCGGGCGGCGGAACGGCCGTTGGCGTGGCTGTTGCCGTTGGTGTTGTAGTGGCGGTAGCCGTGGCTGTTGTGGTCGGTACGGCCGTGTTGGAGGCTGTGGCTGTAGGGAAGGGCATGGAGGTAGCGGTGGCCGTTGGTGTGGTCGTTGGTACGGCTGTAGCCGTTGCTGTGGGGGTAGGCGTTGGTGTTGTGGTCGGTACGGCCGTAGGAGTAGCTGTGGCTGTGGGTAATGGTGTCGATGTAGCCGTTGCTGTGGCAGTGGGCGTTGGGGGAGCTGGGGTAGCCGTCGGTGTTATTGTGGCCGTACCTGTCAGGGTAGCAGTCATGGTCGGCGTTGGTGGCGGCTCACCCGGTTCCGGTTGGCCACAGGAATCATCCCAGCCGGCAAACTCCAGCAGCAGCCAACCGGAAGAGAGGTTGTGACCGTGCAGCCGAAATAAGCCGAAGCGGTATGCCTGTACTCTGACATCGGAACCGCTGCCGGCCACTTCATCGAACACCGGCAGACGCAGCAGCCGGCCGTGATCAATATGGTCGTTGAGCGCCACGGACAGGGTATTTACATTGATTACTCCAGGGAAGACGGCTATCCAGTTTTCAATATTCAGGCTGACATCGGTAGCATCATAATAATCAACAAAGCCGCGTACCACATGGGGGTAAAGGGGTGTACTTGCCTCTCCCCCATCCC
>JAWOIM010000200.1:0-4792 GCA_046484685.1 Chloroflexota bacterium
TGCTGCTGGTGATGGGCGTGCGGCTGGCCAATGGGGTTTCGCGGCGTAGAGTCTGGGCGGCCGTTCTGGGCGTCGTCATCGCTATCACGCTCATCCAGGCCACCCCGGCCCTCATTGCTGCCCAATTTAGCGATCTGACGGTGATACGGCCGTTCTTCTAAAAGACCCGTATTTCGTATTGCCTGGCGCTCCCTAATACGCAATACGCAATACGCAATACGCAATACGTATCATGATTCCCTGGTCTGACACGGTGAGACACCGGCCAGAGCCGAAGTAGTTTTACGGATAAACATGGGCAAGAAGGCCACACAAAAATTTGGGCTACCTCTGATAGCTTGTTTGCTTCTAAACGGATGTGTGGCTACACACTCGTCGTTAGACATAGTGACATCTGCCGGAGTTAGTACACCGATACCGAGTCCTGAGCCATCACCAACGCCGCTGCCACTGCCAACTGAGTGGAGCCGCTTCTTCTACTATGAACTCTTTTGGTCAGTACCATCTGAGTGGCAACCGCTTACGGAAGAGTTATCTTCCCCGCTGACAGGAGAGCATTTCATTTATGCTGCGTCCGGCAATTATACAATGTCACCACCCTGGCTCCAGTCCTCTGATGGCAGGATGCTTATGACATTACAGGCTAATGTGGAACTACCGGCCGTTGCAGAATTAACGGCGATTAGCGTGAATGGTCATCCCGGTTGGTTGAGAGTGTCTTCACATACGAAAACCAATGCCTGGTCCTTATTCGTGCAGACACTCTCCAATCTTTACGTCCTGGAACTGGCATGTACACCTGCGCTTGAAGCAAACAAAGCCGACCAGGCTAACTTTGAGCAAGCCTGTGAGCAAATATGGCAGCGAATGATGGGTGAACTGGCGGTAATGGATGTTGGCTTGTCAACCGATTGCCCCGAAATCTCGGGCCGGCCGCCGGCCACTACCTGGCGGCGCGTCCACAGCCAGTGGAATCGTTACGCTTTTGACATACCGGTTGACTGGCTGGAACAGCGCGGGCCAACGGCCGATCGCCTCAAGTTTCTCAGTGAGCCAGACGCTTTTAACCGGCCTGTCACCTGTCCTTTAGATGTTGGTATCATGGCCCTGGACTTTGCGGCTGATGCACCCGGTAATTTTGCCACAGGTGCAGCCGGCAGCGGCCCTGACGTAACCGATTTTACGTCCACTATGATAGCTGGCTATCCTGCCTGGATTCAGACGGTACAGGGCGGTGAAACTGAAAAAATGGATGCAGCAGCTACGGGTACGGCCGTTTACATTCAAGGCCCTGAATTCTGGTATTACTTTTGGTTAAGCTGTTGGCCACCAATAGAGACTACCAGCGAGGCACAAAGTCACTTTACGGCAGCGTGTGATGAGACAGTAATGCGTATCCTAAACAGCTTTGAAATTTACGACCCATGATTCATATCAGCAATCTACGCAAAAGCTTCCGCATGGGACGGGAGACGGTCCATGCTCTGGCCGGGGTGGACCTGATGATAGAGGCCAATACCTTTTGGGCGGTGATGGGGCCGTCTGGGTCGGGCAAAAGTACGCTGCTCTACCTGCTGGGCGGGCTGGACCGGCCGACACAGGGGCAGATTGCCGTCAACGGCCACTCTATCGACAGCCTCGATGAAAACCGGCTGGCTATTTACCGGCGCCATACGGTCGGTTTTATCTTCCAATCCTTTAACCTGATTCCTTCCATGACCGCGCTGGAAAATGTGGCCTTTCCCATGCGCTTTGCCGGTATTTCCCGGCGCAAGCGGCTGGCGCGGGCCAACGAACTGCTGACACAGGTGGGGCTGGCCGAGCGTGTCAATCACCGCCCCACCGAACTGTCCGGTGGACAGCAGCAGCGGGTGGCGGTGGCCCGTGCCCTGGTCAACAATCCGCAGTTGATTCTGGCCGACGAGCCAACCGGCAACCTGGACACGGCCAGCGGCACGGAGATTTTGAATTTATTGGCCGACCTGCATGGCAACGGCCGTACCGTCCTGGTGGTCACCCACGATCCGCGCATCGCCACCTTTGCCAGCCATACGATTCAGTTGTTGGATGGGCGGATTGTTAACGGTGCGATTTGACCGAGGACCGAAGACGGAAGACGGAAAGTAGGCCGTCGGTCCTTCGTCCTCCGTCCTTCGTCCTATTTGGAGTATTTTTTATGAAATTTTACGTTTATTTACTGCTCTTATTTTTGCTGCTGGCGGCGCCGGTGGTGGCGCAGACGGAAACGCCGACACCGACGGCTGCCTCTGTCCCCTCAGCTATTACGATTGGCCAGATTCAGCCCAGCCAGGTGAGTAACGTGGCCGCCGTGGACCTGGTGGTGACCGGCAGCGGCTTTGCCGAGGGGGCGGTGGTTATTTTGGGCGGCTATGGCGCTTTGTCCACCACCTACGTCAGCCCCAGTATGCTGCGGGCGCTGCTGCCGGCCGAGGTAGCCGCGGGCAGTTATGCCCTTACCGTGACCAACCCCGACGCCGTCTCGGCCACGCTGGCCAACGGGCTGACGATTACCGCGCCGGCAGCGGCCACGGGAACGCCTGTGCCTACCAACACCCCGGCCCCGACCGCCTTTATACGGCCGCTGCTCGTCGTGCATTCCTACGGGGCCAGTTCAACGGCCATTGTGCCCGGCGAAAATCTCGACTTTGAGATGACCTTGCACAACGCCGGCCAGCAGGCGGCTACCAATATTATTGTCACCTTTGCCAACGGCGACTTTACGCCCCGCAACACCGGCGGTGTGCGGGCTGTCGACCCGCTGGGACCGGGCCAGCAGCATCGTTTCTTCCAGCCGCTCAATGCCGGCCGCGACGTTAGCGGCCAAAGCATTGCCGTCCTGGAAGTGGCTGTGACCTACACCGACCCCTACGGCACCGGCTACAGCGAAAACTTCTCCCTGACCTTTCCCGTCTACCGGCCGCCGGCATCCGGGCCAGGGGCGACGGCCACACCAACACCTACAGCCACGCCCACGGCTACACCCGCTCCCCGGCTGCGGGCCCAACTGCTCATCACCGACTACGGCACCGACCTGGCCCCGCTTCAGCCCGGCAACCAGTTTAACCTGCGGCTGACGGTGCAAAATCAGGGCAGCCTGCGAGCCAAAGAGGTGACCATGATTTTGGGCGGCGGCAGCCTGACGGGCGGCAATGCGGGTGGCACGCCGGATCCGGGCGGCGGTCTATCCGGCGGCGGCGGGGATTTTGGCAACTTTGCCCCCGTTGGCTCCTCCAATGTGCAGGCGATGGGCAGCCTGGCGGTGGGCGCTTCGGCTACGGTCGAAAAATCGCTCATCGTCAATGCCTCGGCCAAATCAGGTGCCTATCCGGTGAAAATCACCTTTGTTTATACCGACGACGAGGGGCATACCTACGCCGACGATCAGGTGATTACGCTGCTGGTTTACCAACTGCCGCAGGTGGATCTGGCCTTTTACAGCGAACCACCCCCGTTTTTTGCCGGGGAGATGGCCCCCCTGCCGCTGCAAGTGACCAACATCGGCCGTTCCCTGGTAACGCTGGGCAATTTTCGGGTAACGGCCGTTGGCAGCCAGTTGATGAACAACAGCATCTTTGTTGGCTCGCTGGAAGCGGGCGGCTATTTTCCACTGGACGCGCTGCTTATGGCCGAACAGCCCGGTCCGCTGGATCTGATCGTCAGTATCGACTATACCGACGACTTTAACCAGCCCCAGACCATCAGCCGCACACTGAAGATTGAGGTGATGGAATCATTCATGCCGGAGCCGGGTGAAGGAGAATGGGAAGAGCCGGGTGGGTTCGAACCGTTCCCGGCCCCGGCCGAAAGCTTTACCCAAAAGCTGTGGCGCTTCATCAAAGGGCTGCTGGGCCTCAGCAGCGGCCCGGCCACCCCGTCCGGCGGCGATTTTGACTTTATGCCCATGCCGGGTCCAGGCGGTGATCCCCATTTAGGATAGTAACAAAGTGGCAAAGTGGCAAAGTGGCGAAGTATGCAGGTCACATCGCCACCCCGCTACTCCGCCACCCTGCAACCATGAAACTCCAAGACTTCCTCACCCTCATTTTTGAAAATCTGGCCCGGCGCAAGGGGCGGGTGGCCCTGACGGCCGTTGGCGTCATTATCGGCACGGCGGCGGTGGTGCTGCTGGTTTCGCTGGGCGTCGGTTTGCAGCGCAACGCGGCCGAGCAGTTGGGCGGTATTGGCGATCTGACGCTGATCCAGGTCTGGCCCAGCTATGGTGAGCCAATGTCCGGCGGCGAACCGGCCCAGGAGATCATTTCCGGCCGTTCCCTGGCTGAGATTGGGGAGATTCCGGGGGTAACGGCCGTTATACCCCACTACTATTTTCAAGGGGGTGTCAACATGGTGATCGGCCGGCAGGAGGGCTGGGGGTCCATCAGCGGCGCCGGCCCCCAGGATTTGGCCGCCCTGGGCCTGCGGGCCGAACAGGGCACGCTGGAACTGAGCCGGGGCACCATTATTGTTGGTTCTCAGGTGGCCAACAACTTTTACAGCCCGCAAACCCGGCCGGGTCAGGAGCCGCCCCCACCGCCGGACTTGTTTGACAAGCAGCTAAAAATCACCCTCTTCAAGTGGACCGAAGAGGGGGAGGTTCGCAAAAATGTGCAGGCCCGCGTCGTCGGCGTTTTAGCCGAGTCGCGCAGCGAGGCCGACTGGTCCGTCTATATGCCCCTGGATGAAGTCATTGGCCTGAATACCTGGGTGCTGGGTCGGCGCGTGGACCTGGATAAAGAGGGCTATCAGGGTTTGGTGGTCAAAGTAGGCGATG
>JAWOIM010000299.1:0-9152 GCA_046484685.1 Chloroflexota bacterium
GATACGGTTTGTGAAGATTTATGTCTGAGTACGCGGGGCATTTTGCACGGCTGGCAGTTTCGCTTTTTGAATGATGTAGTCACACCGGCCGAACTGCCCTCAACGATTACCGCCTACAAAAGCCAGCAGGCACGCTGGGCCAAAGGGTCGTTGCAATGTTTGATTAAATATGGCCGGGCTATTTTGGGGGCCAAAGAACAAAGCAAGGTGGCGCGGCTCTATGCGGTGCTGGCCATGTCGGGCTATATGGCCCAATTCTTGGCGCTGGTGCTGCTGCTGTTGCAAATTCCGCTCATCTATAACGGCTATACCTTCTCGCGCTATATGATCATTTTTAGCGTGGCGGCCGTGGCCCAACCACTGCTCTTTGTGACCAGCCAATATGTACTATATCCTAACTGGCGGCGGCGGCTTCATTACCTGCCGGCGCTGCTCATCGTCGCTTTAGGCACCGGACCGAACAACGTGCGTTCCATTTTGCAGATTTTTTGGCAGCGGCATCACGTATTTGTGCGCACGCCGAAAGGGATTGGGTTAAACGGCCGTAACGCTCCGTCTATTAATGGCCATTATGTCAATGGTCAGACAGCCCAACAAGCCCGCCGCTTTAATTACCGCTTCAGCTTCGACTGGATCATCGGCCTGGAAATCCTGCTGGCTCTCTATGCCGCCCTGGGCATCGGCCTGGCCCTCTGGCATCAAAACTACGGCCCCATCTTCTTCCTGGCGAGCTGCCTCATCGGCTTCGGCTACGTGGCCTACCTCGGTCTGCGTGAGGTATACCAGTAGAACAGCGATTGGCACGCCGGCCCGCTTTAGATTTAACGCTTTTTGACACCTTCCTCACAAATCACCTCTCTCAATCGTCTTAATTAATAGGACACATTTTAGCGGGTCAACCTGCCGGCATCAAACGGCATAGACCTGACAGGTTTTGCAAACCTGTCAGGTCTTCCAAAATACTACCATACACCAGGCCAGTTGACCGGCAAACTAACGTTAAACGAGGTGAACGAATGAACAACAAACAATCCAAGAAGGTTCTGATAGTAGGTGGGGGGTACGCCGGTATGTTGGCAGCTTTACGCCTGGCCCGCAAAACGCGGGGTACAAATGTGCAAATTACGCTGGTAAATGGCCTTGACCACTTTGTGGAGCGGATCCGGCTGCACCAACTGGCTGCCGGACAATCGCTGCGCCGCCTGGCATACGATGACCTGCTCCAAAATTCACCGGTGCGTTTTTTCCAGGGCTGGGTCTCGGCCATTGCACCGCTGCAACAAAGGGTCACGGTACAGACGCCGGCCGGCAGCGTAGAGATGCCATACGATTACCTGGTCTATGCCCTGGGCAGTACGATAGAAACCGGCAAAGTTCCCGGTAGTGCCGACTATGCCTTATCGCTGCGGGATGAAAAAACGACGCTGGCGCTGCAACAAAAATTAACCCGGCTGGCCCAAAATGAGGGCCGCGTGCTGGTGGCCGGCGGTGGGTTGACGGGCATTGAGTTGGCCACAGAGATTAGGGATACCTATCCTCATCTACGGGTGACGCTGGTGACGGCCGATACCTTTGGCCAACAATTATCCCGTCGTGGTCAGCAATATCTGCGCCATACCTTCGCCCGGCTGGGCATTGAAGTCAACGACACTTATACCATCACCCAGGTGCATCCTGGTCACGTTTCCGGTCACAGCCGCCCCGACATCTCCTTTGACCTTTGCCTGTGGGCCGGCTCTTTTACGGTGCCCCCCCTGGCGCGGCACGCCGGGCTGCCGGTAAATGAACAAGGACAGATTTTGGTAGACGACTATTTACGTGTCCAGGGCTGGCCTCACATCTATGCTATCGGCGACGCGGCCTCACCGGCTGCGGCGCTGGACATGCCGGTTCGCATGGCGTGTGCCACAGCCAGCCCGATGGGGCAATATGCCGGCAGCCACCTGGCAGCCGTTATTCGCGGAGAGCAGCCCAAACAACCGTTTCGCTTCCGTTATTTTGGTCGCTGCATTAGTCTGGGCCGGGACGATGGTCTGGTTCAGCTTGTAACGGCCGACGATACACCCGTAGAGCGCGTGATAACGGGCCGCCTGGGCGCACGTATAAAAGAGTTTATCTGTCGGGCAACCATCTGGAGCTTCCAGGGGGAGCAAAAATTAGGATCGCTGTGGGCCTGGCGTGAAAAAAGGTATACTGGCAGCCAATCAATTATTGAAGAAACGGCCGTTTAAAAGATTATGGCAACAGAGCAGGTTGATAAAATTGATCCTTTTGAAGCGTACCGCCCGCTTCTTTTCTCCATCGCTTATCGCATGACGGGCAGCGTTATGGAAGCTGAAGACATCGTTCAGGAAACGTATCTACGCTACCAGAGCAAACCGCCGTCGGAAATTCGTTCCCTCAAGCCATTTCTAACCACCATTACCACCCGTCTCTGCCTGGATTATCTCAAGTCGGCCCGGACACAGCGAGAGTCCTATATTGGCCCCTGGCTGCCGGAGCCGTTGATTACCGAGGATGTGTCTATGAAGCTGGTCAAGCGGTATGAATTGATTTCTACGGCCTTTCTGGTACTGCTGGAGAACCTGTCGCCCATAGAACGGGCTGTCTTCTTGCTGCGCGAAGTATTCGACCACTCCTATGCCGAAATTGCAGAAATTGTGGACAAGAGGGAAGCGAACTGCCGCCAATATTATCGCAATGCCAAACAATACCTGGGGGCGCGCCGGCCCCGCTTTGAGGTTTCGGCGGCGGACCACGAAAAGTTGGTGCGGCGTTTCATGGAGGCCGTTGTCCACGGCAACGTGGCCCAGTTAACAACCCTGCTGGCCGAGGATGTAACCCTGTGGTCAGACGGCGGCGGAAAAGTACCGGCAGCCAGGCGGCCGTTACAGGGTCAAGAAACGATCATGCGCTTGTTGCTAAGTGCCGCCGGGCGACAAGCCCTGGCAGATTTCACCGTTACCATACGGGAAGTCAATGGGGCACCCGCCCTGCTCCTGTACGCCGGTGAAGAGATAATCTCGGTGACGAATTTTGTGGTTCACGACGAGCGCATTCATGAAATCCACATTATCTGGAATCTGGATAAACTCCAGCATTTGACGCCGCATAACTGAAATATATCTTTAGCCAAATTCAGGCCGGTAACGAACCATCCCTTTAACCTGGGACAATGCTCCAGATCGCAACTCTTTGACCATAAACACTTCGTCGGCCACGTCCCACTGCGCCCGCATGCCGTGCGGCGCGGCCGGCGTAAAACCAAAACGTGGATAAAACCAGGAATGGCCCAACACAATCATCAGATCAACCCCCGCCTGCCGGCAGTGGTCGATTCCGGCCCGCACAAGCTGCGAACCAATGCCCAACCCCTGATAATCGGGGTGTACGGCCATCGGCCCCAGCGCTACGATCCGGACGGGCTGCCCAGTTGGCTCGTCAGCCGTCATCGGCGAAAAAAGAATGTGGCCCACGATTTTCTTGTGGCCCACAATTTTCTTGTGGCCCACGATTTTCTGCTGACAAACAGCAACGAGAGAAGCGACAATGCCGTTGCCCTGTCGCAGGGCGTCTACCAGGTTGGCTTCAGCCGCCCGGCCAAAAGCGGCTTCGTTGACTTGCCAAATGGTGGGAATATCGGCCGTTTCTTCCGCCCGTATAATACTCTCTTTATTGGTCACCCTACCCTTCCTTTGACACAAAGCTTCTTTATCTAAATATAAATTTTTTCAACAAGAATATGAATTAAAGTAATAATACCCTTGACATTTCAAAACATTTCTTTTATTATCTTATTAAAGCTAATGAAAGCCGAAGTAAAAGGCACTCGCTTTTAACTTCTTACATCTTACTTTTCACTTCTGCTTTCTTTGGGAGCGATTCATGAATCCTGTTATTGGTCAATGTCCCATTTGTAACGATACGCTGCACGTCACGCGGCTGCACTGCCGCAGTTGTGACACAGCCCTGGAGGGTCACTTTAGCCTGGGCCGCCTTTATCAGTTGTCCCCGGAGCAGTTGAGTTTTGTTGAGCTGTTTGTGCGCTGTGAAGGCAAAATCAACCGGGTGGAGCAGGAGCTAGGGCTTTCATACCCGGCCGTGCGTTCTCGATTGACAGAAGTGATTGAGGCCATGGGGTATGAAGTGGGTGACAGTGGCAAAGAGACAATCTCTGAGGAAAAGCGTCGTCAGATTTTGGCCGATCTGAACGCCGGCCACATTAGTTCCGAAGAAGCTCTGCAGCAACTGCGCGGATCGTAAAATATGCATATTAAAGTACAAGCAGGCCTCAAAAAAACGTAGACAAAAACCTATGTTGATCTGCGTCCTATTATAAAAAACAGAACGGCCGTCTACGCGAGGCTCAATTCACACAGACGGCCGTTCCCACAACAAAAAGAGGTAATCATGTCAAACACACGTAAAGATATACTCGATTTATTGGCAAAAGGCAAGATCAGTGCCGACGAAGCGGCCGATATGCTCAGCAGCGCCACAGCACCTGAGCCACCGGCTGCCCCAGAGCCACCAAAACCGCCAGCCGCACCGGACTTACCAACCAAGGTCATGGCCGCAGATGATCCCCCCTTACCAACCAAAAACGGCAAAAAAAACTGGTTCCGCATCCGCATTCGTGATCTGGAGACGGGCAAAAACAAGGTTTCCGTTAACATTCCTATGGGGATGCTCAACGTCGGCTTCAAAATTGCCAACCGTTTTGCTCCTGAACTGGAAGGGTTGAACTGGCGTGAACTGCAAGAGATGATGGCCGATGCCGAAGCCGGTCTGCTCGTCGATGTTCAAGACGAAGACAGCCGAGATCATGTGCAGATTTACATCGACTAATTCGTATTGCGTATTCCGTATCCCGAACGTTACGCAATACGCAATACGGAATACGTGACAAGGAAAAACCAACCATGGCTTATGAAACGTTTGATACGATAAAAGCCCCCCATATCATCCTCAAGGAGTGTGACGGCGCAGTGGTGATTCGCAGCAGCAGTGGCAACAGTCTGCGGCTAAAAGGGGATGACTATACAATTGACCCCCAAGATGACCAGTTTACTATCAAAAGTACCGGTGACTTAAAGCTTTACGTGCCAACAAACAGCACCATAACGGCTGGGGCCATTACCGGCGAACTGGTAATCAAGAATATATCCGGTGCTATTCAACTTGATGAAGTTAACGGTGAAGCCGTTCTGCGGGGCATTAGCAGCGTGCAGGCCACGGCCGTTCACGGCAGCCTCACCATCAAAAACTGTGATGGGCCGCTGCATATTGCCCAGATTTATGGCGACGCCTACCTGCGTAATGTGGGCGATGTCACTATAGAGCAAGTCAACGGCGACCTGTCCGGGCGCAACATCAACGGCGATGTCAGCATTAACAGTGCCCAGGGTGATGTGGCGCTGCGCACGGTAAACGGCCGTGTGGCCGTTAACACCTGCTACCGGGATGTCAACCTGCGTAACCTGGGCGGACAGCTTAACCTGGCAAAGGTCCAGGGCGATGTGCGTCTGTTCGACAGCTTGCCCAACGGTGACCATACCATCGTAGCCCAAGGCGACATCGTGCTGCGCTGGCCGCCTGATGCTCCCCTTACCCTCATCGTCCAGGCCGACGAAATTACCAACGACCTGCCTCTAGAAAACATGGTAGAAAAAGAAGGAATGTTGACCGGCCAACTGGGTGATAATGGTAAAACCACGCTTAGCCTGACGGCCCGGCGGGCCATCCTGCGCCCCATGCGCAGCAGCCACAGCCATTGGCATATGGACGGCGAAGAGTTTGATTTTAACTTTGACTTTAATATGGACCTGGAAAAACTGGGTGAGCAGATTTCAGCCCAGGTAACAGAACAAGTGACCAAAGCCACGGCCCACTTTGAAGACAAATTCGGCGGCGACTTTGCCCAAAAAACGGCTGAAAAGTGGGCTCGCAAAGTGGAACAGGCAGCCGAACGTGCCGAACGTGCCGCCGAAAAAGCGCGTCGTCGTGCCGAGCAGCAAATGAGCGCCGACTACATGGACCGACGTCGCCGTACCAGCGTGGCCCCGGCACCACCCAAAGCCAAAGAAGTTAATCCGGAAGAACAGTTAAAAATCCTGCAAATGGTAGAAAAGGGATTGATTTCACCTGAAGAAGCGACGATGCTGTTGGATGCACTAGAGGAATAAGACGTAGTGCGTAGTGCGTAGTGGATTTAGCCCCCAATTTTGGGGAACGTCAGGCTTTCGGTGAAAATTTCCTGCAATTTGCTCTCATTTTTCTGCAAGATAATAAAAATAGGTTATCATGTAAGATAAAGGAAGAATGAAACAGTGTAAGTAAAATAGTAGCCGGCGCATTACGCACTACGCTCTAGGAAAAATGGTTATCACGGCACGGTCAAACAACAGCGCACCCAAAGGGGCGCGTCCTATTAATATGAACAAGGATCTGCCCCAGGTCGTTCGCTTGTTGGAGCAGGTTTTTGGTGAGTCAGTGCGCGACGGGCAGCAGATATTCAATCCGGGCGGACTGGCTGATTCGGCCGCTTTTCTGTGGCGTTTTAATATCAATATGAGCCGCCTGTCACCCGGTTTTGTATGGGAAGAAAACGGCCGTATTGTAGGCAACGTAACCCTGCTCCCCAGCCAACCGGCCGGTCGTTATCTGGTGGCCAACGTAGCTGTTCATCGCGACCACCGGCGACAGGGGATTGCCCGTCTGTTAATGGATGAAGCAGTACACGAGGTCAAAAGCCGTGAGGGGCAGGCCATTTTTTTACAGGTTGATAAAGAGAATAAACCGGCTGTTACTCTTTACCAACAAATGGGCTTCCAAAGTTTGGGCCACATGGCCCACTGGCAAAACAGCCCGTCTCGTCTGCGCAGCCTTCGGGGGCAGAACGGTTCCATTCCCGGTGGGCCACCCATTCGACCGCTTCCCGGTCACCGCTGGCAGGAGGCTTACGACCTGGATCAGCGCTGTCTACCGGCGACACTGCACTGGCCCGAAGGGTTGGCTCCCGACGCCTATAAGCGTTCCTGGTGGCAGCGGCTGGGTGACTTTGTAAACGGCCGTCACGCCGAAACCTGGGCTACGCTGGACGGACAAAACCGGCTCAACGGGCTGGCCTCCATCTATGGCGAATGGGGACGTGCCCATCAGTTAGTGATGCGTGTGCATCCCGCCTGGCAAGGGCATTTGGAACGACCGCTGTTGGCCAAACTGATTCGGCGGCTCGACTATCTGCCCCAACGGCGTATTCAGATCCATCATCCTGACAATGACGAGACAATGAACCAACTGCTGCGCGAGGCCAACTTTACCGTCAAGCGCACGCTAACCCATATGCGGCTGTTTGTGTGAGCAGGTAGCACCTGGTTTTCGTAATTCGTAATTCACAATTCATCCTTCCGGAGAATATCATGGCAAGCTCAGAAGAAAGATTACAGATTCTAAAAATGATAGAAGAAGGTAAGATCAGCGCCGGCGAAGGCGCTGAACTCCTGCGGGCGCTGGACAAAAACGGCCGTAGTCAGGCAGAGCCGCTGCGGGGGGTTAGCCACCCCCGCTGGTTCCGCGTACGGGTAACTGATATTAAAAGCGGCCGTAACAAGGTCAATGTCAATATCCCCTTTGGCCTGGTTCATGTGGGCCTCAAAATGGGAGCCCGCTTCGTGCCCGAAGTAGATAATGCCCAATACGAACAGCTCGTAGCCGCCATTCGCAGCGGTAAGCAAGGCAAAATTATTGACGTGACTCAAGAAGAAGAGCGCGTGGAAATCTTTGTGGAGTAAATTATAAAATTGTAAAACCGCCATAAAGTTTACAGGATCACAAATTCAGATTACAATTGAGGGCAAAGCAGCCAATTCAACCAAGCTCACAATCTGAACCTATTAATGGATCCTATAAACTTTTATGGACGTCCTTTCGTTGACCCTTGACTCTACTTCTCTAGCAGCGCGGGTAGCTGAAATCTTTACCCTGTCTCGCCATCTGGCCTATGCTCAAGTTGATCCTGAGCTATATGTACAGCAAACCTCGCCCAATTTTGCCGCCATGCTGCGGCTGTCCCCTGATGTGGTGCAACAGCAGCCAATTACACAATGGCTGCCGACTCTGCAAGCGGCCGTTCCCAATTTAAAAAAGCTGCTTCAGGGGGAGCGCACCCATTTCCGCCTTGACTATGGCGACCAGAACAACAACCAGCTTTCCCCTGCCACCACCCATTATATCTTACACTTTTATCCTCTGGACGAAGGAAACCCACAAGCGGGTCTACTACTCATCTTTGAAAATCGCAGCCAGATGCAAGTCATGTTGGCCCCCGACCAGAGTGAACTGCTGTTAACACAACAGCAGCTTGCCCAGGCCAATGCCGAACTCCATCGCGTGAACCAAATAAAATCACTCTTTGTCTCCATGGCCGCCCATGATTTACGGACTCCCCTAACAACCATTTTTGGCTTTGCCGATATGCTGTTGGAAGATTTACAGTTAGAAGATGAGGTCAAGCGGGAAATTCTGGCGGTTATTCGGGCACAGTCAGAGCGGTTAAGCCGATTAATTGCCGATTTGTTAGATATTGAGCGGATTGAACAGGGCCAGCTTATCCTAAAACCAACCGAGTGCGATCTGAACGGGATTACGTATGAAGTTTTGGAGTCCCTCAAGCCGCTCTATGAATCACGCCATTTGCTCATGGAAATAGATTTACCTGAACCGCCACTGCAGCTTTGCGGTGATGCCGCCCGCATCTGGCAGATTCTGTACAATCTAATCAACAACGCTATTAAATACACCTCAGAGAAAGGTCTGGTAAAAATTGAAATCTATCCGGAACAGGATGAGGTGATTCTGAAAGTGACCGATAGTGGCCGGGGGATGACAGCAGAACAATTAGAGCGGCTGTTTGATCTTTATTATCGCACAGTTGAAGCAAAGGCCAGCAGGGTGCTAGGGAGTGGCCTGGGTCTCTATATCGTCAAAACGATGGTAGAAGCCCACAATGGCGAAGTCAAGGTGGCCAGTGAGCTAGGTAAAGGCACCATGTTTACCGTACGCCTGCCGCTCAATCTGATAGAAGCGCGTGGTGGGTGAGTAAAACGGAACGCACCTGATTGGTCTGATTGCCTGACAAAACTTATCTAACC
>JAWOIM010000379.1:0-3457 GCA_046484685.1 Chloroflexota bacterium
CGTCAACGACGCGGCCCAACAGGGCATCACCTACAGGCACTGAGGCGATACGGCCGGTGGCGCGTACTTCGTCGCCGACACCGATATCGGCATATTCGCCCATAACGACGACACCAACGTTGTCTGGCTCCAGGTTAAGGGCCAGGCCGGCCTGTCCACTGCTAAACTCGACCAGCTCACTGGCACGCACGTCGGCCAGCCCGTCTACCAGGGCCACTCCGTCACCGACGGAGATGACGTTACCGACGCTGCGGGCGGTTATATCATGGTCAAAATGTTGAATCTGTTCTAATAGCGAGTCCGCTATGTTCTTAAAATCTGGGGCAAGGGTTGCCATTCACCAACCTCCTATAAAAATAATTTGACGCAGAGGCGCAGAGACGCAGAGAAAAGCAGAGAATAAAAAAAGATTTTCATCCGCTAATCAGCCCATTGGCTGATGCGTCGCGCTCATATTGTCTCCTCTATAAAAATGGTACGGGACACAGACAAACACAGATATCGGTTTTTTATCTGTTTTTATCCTGAAAGCTTGTGCTGAGCCTACCGAAGTATCTGCGTCCTGGTATGCTATTCTGTTAATTTCTTGACGGTGTCGCTGTCTAGACGGGCCACAACGGCCGTTACCAGCTTTACCGCATTATCATAATCATCACGATGAATAATTGCGCTGTGACTGTGAATATGGCGGGAAGGGACGCCGATAACAACGGTGGGCACGCCCACGTTGTGCAAATGAATGGCAGCCCCATCGGTAGCCCCGCCGGGCATGACGGAAAACTGGATGGGGATATTGTGGGATTCGGCCGTTTCTATGACCAAATCACGCAGCGGAATGTTGGGAACCATTCGGGCATCATACAGCATGACCGTTGGCCCACCGCCCAACTTGACATCTGACTCTTCCGGCTTGATGCCGGGCACGTCACCGGCAATATCCGACTCTAAAATAATGGCCACATCCGGATCGACGGCCCGGACGCTGGTAGTCGCACCACGCACGCCTATCTCTTCCATAACCGTTTGTACGCCGTAAAGTTGATTGGGATGATCTGCATCCTGAAAATGGCGCAGCACATCGACCACAACGGCACAACCCACCCGGTTGTCAAACGCTTTTGAGGCATAGGTTTTGCCGTTGGCTAAAACGGCAAACTCGCTGTAGGGTACAATAGGGTCACCCAGGCGCACACCGGCTGCGGCCACCTCTTCCTTGCTGATGGCCCCAATGTCGATGTACATATCCTTCTTTTCGACCATCTTGCTGCGTTCGTCAGCGGGCAGCAAATGGGGCGGCTTGGCCCCAATAACACCAATGAGGTCCCCTTTGTGGCTCTTGATAACCACGCGATGGCCCAATAAGACCTGGTCCCACCAGCCGCCAAGCTGCTGGAACTTCAGAAAGCCTTCCTTGGTAATATGAGAAACCATGAAGCCGATTTCATCCATATGGCCGGTAAGCATCACTTTAGGGCCACTGCCGTCCAGATGGCAAATCAGGCTGCCTAGTTTATCGGTTGTCACTGTACCCAGCGGGTCCATTTCCTGGCGCAGCAAGTTGCGAATCTCTTGCTCATAACCCGGTACACCATGGGCTTCGGTTATTGCCTTAAGTCGTTGTTCAGTTTGGTCCACGTGGTATTTTCCTACCCTATATGGTTTTTTAGGGCTTGCATGAAACGGTATACGTTTTGCCTAAAACGTAATCGTTTGCCAATAACAGCTTGGCTGATATTTTACTCTTAAATAAAAGCAAGGGGAATCAGTTTGACAATCCCTGTCAGCCAGGGTGATATTACCTTACCTATGGTAATTTGTCCAACCTGTTGGGCCAACCTGTTGGCCAACAAGATAGTCAATGCCCTATTAGCTTGTGCATTTTATCACAAGTTCAAGGATGATAGCAACTATATTTAGAACAGCCACCCAAGAGAAGAAACAGATTCCTAGAGTATGGTAAGAAATCGTAGAGCGCAGACCTGATAGGTCTCCCCAAAACGTGGCTATACTCAGATTCCTATTCAATCTTGACAGTATAAGGGCATGGTGTTATTATGCCCGTCATCATGAATAATCAACCTATCATGTTTCGCTTTTTCTTTTTTGCATTTACGGACCAAACCACGCCGCGTTAAGGGCTGAGGTTTAGACCGCTGGCGCAAGAGCGGAGCGAGCAAACAGAACCACCTGACGCGGCCATTGAGCCGCGTTTTTTTATGCGAAGGAGCAAGGTGGCGAGGTGGCAGAGTGGCAGGGTGACTTTGCCACTTCGCCACTCCGCCACTCTGTAAGGAAGGTATTATGCTGGTACAAGCTGAAGCGTTATATAAGGAAGCCTTAGACCAACTGGACAGGGCAGAGACAACGGCCGTTCTGGAAAACTGGTACCGTGACACCCTGGGGCGCAAAGGCAGCGTCTACCTGCTGACGCGCCAGATTGGTCAGGTTGAGGCGGCCGACCGGCCCGCCTTTGGCAAACGGATTAACGAAGTCAAAACCGCCCTGGAATCGGCTTACGAAGAACGGCTGGCCCACTTGAGGGCTGCCGAATTAGAAGCGGAACTGGCCGGCAGCGCCCTTGATGTGACCTTGCCGGGTCGTGGAGGCTGGCACGGCCGTTTACACCCCGCCAGCCAAACCCTACGCCAGATTTACCGCATTTGGGGTGACATGGGTTTCCAAATTTACCGCAGTCGCGACGTTGAAACCGACCATTACAACTTCGAGCTGCTCAACATTCCCCAACACCACCCCGCCCGCGACATGTGGGACACCTTCCACACCGTCACGCCCGGCGTCATTTTACGTACCCACACCAGCCCCGGCCAGATTCACGCCATGCACGACTATTGTCCCGAACCGATTCGGGTTATCCTACCCGGCATGTGCTACCGCTACGAGCAAATTACCGCCCGCAGCGAAATCCAGTTTCACCAGGTGGAAGGGCTGGCTGTCGGCCGGGACATCACCTTTGCCGACCTCAAAGGCACGCTGACCGCCTTTGCCCGGCGCATGTTTGGCGCCGAACGGCGCGTCCGCTTCCGGGCCAACTATTTTCCCTTCACCGAACCCAGCGCCGAGATGGACGTGGAGTGCATTCTCTGCAACGGCGCCGGCTGCCAGGTCTGCAAATACAGCGGCTGGTTAGAAATCCTTGGCTGTGGCATGGTCCACCCCAACGTTCTGCGGAACGGCGGTTACGATCCGGCCGTCTATTCCGGCTTCGCCTTCGGCATGGGGCCGGAGCGCATCGCCATGCTCAAATACGGTATCGAAGACATTCGCTATTTCTGGGGCAACGACCTGCGTTTTCTGGAGCAGTTCTAACCAGTATCCAGTGAAAAGTAGATAGTAAAAAGTGAGAAGTTTGCTGCAACTTCGTAATTCGTAATTCATAATTCGTAATTCCACAGGAGTTCCCATGCTCGTACCACTTTCATGGCTAAAAGAATATGTA
>JAWOIM010000417.1:0-3560 GCA_046484685.1 Chloroflexota bacterium
TGCCAGTCGGTGGTAGAAGGGGATGTAGCCGTACACGTGCCGGAGCAGGAGCAGATCGAACGCCGCCTCACCACCGATCGGGCGGTCGCTCAAGTTACCCTCCCCGCCGGCTATGATCCGGCCCTCTCCCAGCCGGTTCGCCGCCTGCACCTCACCCTCACTGCGCCCAGTATGGATGACCAGACTGACGATTGGAGTCGCTTGCAGCGTGCCCTACGCCAGGAAGCGGGCATCTCCTCGCCCCAAATTTCGTTGGCGCTGCTGCGTAAATTGGGCCGTGTTTTGCGGCAGGGGAAATGGCAGGTAACGGCCGTTGTTGATACCCAACCCACCTCAGCCCCAGACGGCACGCAGGCAGCGCCGATTCTCATCGATCTACTGCCCGGCCACGCCGACGTTCCCGTTTATGGCCTGGCCATCGACATCGGCACGACGACGGTCACGGTATGGCTGGTAGATTTGCTGACGGGCGACGTTTTGGCGCAGGCGGCCGAGTACAATCGCCAGATTAAGCGGGGCGAAGATGTGATCAGCCGCATCATTTATGCCGGCAAAAACGGCGGCGAAGGGGAAATGCAGACGCTGATCTTGACAACCATCAACACCCTTATTGACCGGGTGTACCAGAAAATGGCCGTAAACGGGTCACCCCAGTCAATTGTCAAGGCAACGATTGCCGGTAACAGCGTTATGATGCATCTGCTGCTGGGTATTCCGGCCGACAATATCCGGTTGAGTCCCTTTGTAACGGCCGTTAACCAATTCCCACTTTTCACGGCCGCCGACATTGGCCTCTGTATCCATCCGGCGGCCCTGGTAGACTGCCTGCCCGGCGTCGCCAGCTACGTGGGGGCCGACATCAGCGCCGGCGTACTTGCCTCCGGACTGAACGACAGCGAGCAGGTTAGCCTGTTCCTCGACGTAGGCACCAATGGCGAAACGGTCTTAGGTTCAGGGGAATGGCAGGTTGCTTGCGCCTGCTCGGCCGGGCCGGCCTTTGAAGGCGCCGGCGTGCGGCACGGGATGCGGGCCACGCGCGGGGCTATTGAAGAAGTGTGGATCAACGGCCGTACTTACGAACCTGCCTGCCGCGTCATCGGAGGTGGCCCGCCACGCGGCCTGTGTGGCAGCGGCCTCATTTCCTTGCTGGCCGAACTGTTCCTGACCGGCATTCTGGACAAGCGCGGCAACATCAATCTGTCGCTGGATACGCCGCGCGTGCGCCAGGGCGAACAAGGATCAGAATACGTCATAGCCTGGGGCGCAGAAACAGCCACCGGGGATGATATTGTCATTACCCGCGTGGACATTGACAACTTGCTGCGGGCCAAGGCAGCTATCTACGCTGGCTTTACCGTGCTGGCCCAAAGCATCGGCTTTCCTCTGGAGACGGTCAGCCGGGTGCTTATTGGCGGCTCATTTGGCCAATACATCAACGTGGAAAAAGCGGTGCAGATTGGCCTGCTGCCTGACCTGCCGTGGGAGCAGTTTCAATTTTTAGGCAACACCTCTGTCCTGGGCACATATCTGGCGCTCATTGATTACCGGGCGCGGGCGCGAATCGCCACCATTGCCAGCCAGATGACTTACGTTGAACTGTCGGCCGACAACTCATTTTATGAGGCTTTTACCTCAGCGCTGTTTTTGCCCCATACTGACCTGGAGCGTTTTCCTTCTGTGGCCGCAGCCCTAACCAATGGTTTGGCTAACATCGAACTTATTGCCTGGGCAGGTAGCTGATGAAGCTCAACAGCCTCCACACTTTATTGACTTATCGCTGTAACTACGAATGCGACCACTGTTTTGTGTGGGGCAGCCCGCGGCAGTCGGGCGTATTTACATTGGCCCAGTTGGAAGAACTGTTTCAGGAGGCTTTGACCCTGGATACGATTACCGGGTTTTATTTTGAGGGGGGTGAGGCGTTCATTTATTACCCGTTGCTGCTGGAGGCGGTAAAATGCGCCCACGAACTGGGGTTTGTAACAGGTATTGTGACCAATGGCTATTGGGCCACCAACCGGGAAGATGCCTCAGTATGGCTGAGACCGCTGGTGCAGGCAGGATTGGATAAGCTGGAGGTTTCTAATGATTTGCTGCATGGAGAAACGGCCGTACCTCCCGCCGAACACCCCGCCATCCAGGCTGCTCATAGTCTGGGCCTGAAAGCGAGTTTGATCAGCCTGGAGCCGCCGCAGCAGGCGCGTCCAGGCAATGGGGCCGGTATTCCTGTTGCCGGGGGTGACGTCATGTTTCGCGGTCGCGCGGCCGTCGCCTTAACAGATGGCCTGCCCCGCCAACCGTGGCGCTCGTTTACCACCTGTCCCCATGAAAACCTGGCCGATCCTGGCCGGGTACACGTTGATCCCTTTGGCTATTTACACCTGTGTCAGGGATTGGCAATGGGGAATGTGTGGCAACGGCCGTTAATCGACATCATCCACACCTACAACCCTGAAACTTATCCGGTTGTGAGTGACCTTCTGGCCGGCGGGCCGGCGCGCCTTGTCGAGCGCTACCACCTTGACCATGATGATGGCTACGTGGATGCCTGCCACCTTTGCTACAGCGCTCGCGTAGCCCTACGCGATCAATTTCCAACTATTCTTGCGCCAGATCAGATGTATGGCGTTGTGTGAAACGTGATGCCGGCAATCAGGCGTCACCTTTCACACAAAAGGAGAGACCTATGTATATAATCGGCGAAAACATCCACATCATTTCACCCAAAGTAAAAGAGGCATTAAAAGACAAGGATGCCCGTTTTTTTCAGGATTTAGCCGCCAGACAGGTAGAAGCCGGCGCGCAGGCGATTGATCTGAACCTGGGGCCGCGCAAACAGGATTGGGCCGAAGTTTTTCCCTGGATGGTCGAGACGGTTGAGGCGGTAGTCGATGTGCCCCTCAGTTTTGACAGCACCAACATTATGGGGATCGAAGCCGGTCTTAAGAAAGTGACCAAAGCTCAACCCATCATCAATTCCACGTCGGCCGAAGAAGAGCGTTTAGAAAAGGTGCCCCTATTGGCTAAGCAGTACGACACCCGGCTGATTGCCCTGACAATGGGCAAAAGCGGCATTCCCGTCAGCGCCGACGAGCGCGTCACCATTGCCCTGGAGAAGTTGATTCCGCGCGCCCTCGAAGTAGGCCTGCCCATCGAAGATCTGATCATTGATCCTCTAGTGTTGACCGTTTCCGGCTGCCAGGAATATTGTCCGGAACTGATTGAAGCCGTGCGCACTATTCAATTTGCCTGGGATCCGCCGCCGGCCATTTCCGTCGGTCTATCCAACGTTACCAATTCGGTGCCGCGTGAAAATCGGCCGTTGCTCAACCGGGTCTATGGCGTCATGCTCATGGGCGCGGGACTGCAAATGATGATTGCCGATCCCTTTGACCGGGAATTAAAAGAGGCGATCCGCATTGTAGAAGAACGAGACGACAGCACGGCGCTGGGCCGCCTGTACCTGACACTGCATGACCGCGTAGCCGATATGGATGAGTTGTACCTGGACGATGTAGATGTGCATGATCCTGAGCAGGCAGCCGTCTGGAAGACGGTGC
>JAWOIM010000419.1:0-12614 GCA_046484685.1 Chloroflexota bacterium
CAATGGTGTGGCTGGGGAGATTGTGTTGATGGGGTTGGGGGCAACTGAGTGGTTCTTCGACCCGCAGCTACGGTTGTATGATGCTGACGGCAACCTGCTGGCTACCCACTCTGCCAATAACAGCACCTACTTGGAGATGAGCCACACGCTGACAGAAGCGGGTGACTTCTATTTGGCAGTGGCTGATGTGGGGGGGAATGAAACATCCAACTATGGCTTATACTTGCAAAGTTTGACCAATCCGGGCAATGCGATTCCTCTTTTTTCAGGCCAGATCGTCACTGAAACGATTACCGGACTGGCCGATATGGATACGTATACATTTATGGCTGAAGCTGATACCGTCTTATATCTTGAAGCCAACCGGTTGTCAGGAGGTCTGGATCCGCAGCTGCGCCTTTATAATGCCAATGGTGTTTTGCTGTTATCCCAGTGGGGAAATAATCAAGCTGTCATTTCTACGACGCTAACAACGGCCGGCAGTTACACACTATTGATGTCTGACTACGGCGGTACGGACACTGGCACTTACAACCTGTCAGCAACCATCATCGGCCCAACAACCCTGGCCCTAGGCGAGGTCTATACCAGCACCATCCACAACCATGAAACACAGTTTTATGTGGTGCCGGTAGCCCAGGCCGGTCAGAACTTATTAGTGGAGGTGACGCCGTTAACAAACGTCAATCAGCTATGGGTAGAGGGACGCTTTGGCGCTATTCCCTTCTTCGGCCATTATGATGTCCGCACCACAGGGCCAACTTTACGAGGCACGTATGAATTGCTGATTTCACCTTCGCAGGCAGGCAATTACTTCTTTAGCGTTTTTGGCCGGGACGTAAATCCTTCGCCTGGTACGTACCAGATTGTGGTCAACGCAGTAGATCGCCATCTTTCCGATGTGACCCCCCGTTCAGGCGGCAATGCCGGCAGCATTACCCTCAACCTGTCCGGCTTGGGTTTTGTGGAGGGGATGCAGGTGGAATTACGCAGCGCCGGCTTGCCTACCCTTGCCGCCGATGAAGTAACCCTGGCTTCACCCACCAGCCTCTGGGCACATTTTGACCTGAACGGCGCTGCCCCGGGTGATTATGACGTGGTTGCCGTCTGGCCCGGCGGCGGAGAAAAGACGCTGACAAACGCTTTTACCATCACTGTTGGTGTTGGCCCTTGCCTGGAAGCAACCATTGAAGCGCCCAGTACGGTGCGTCTTAATCGTCCCTATGTTCTGTGGCTAGAATATGGCAATACCGGCGATGCCAACATGCTGGCGCCGCTGCTAATCATCTCCGGTTCCTCAAGTGTCTTACTCAGCCTTTCCCCTGATGGGCCGTACACAGCAGATCCCGTACAGCTTTTGGGTATTAACTTTAACCAACCGGCCGGCATCTTAACGCCCGGCTCTCAATATACCATCCCCATCTATTTCCAGGTGCGAACGGCCGGACAGGCCCAATTCACCCTGGAAAGCATGATCGCCGATACTACACCCATTGATTGGGCGGCTATTGAAGCCGACGTCCGCCCTGATGATCTCGACCCTGAGTTATGGGACGTTATCTGGTCAAACTTTACCACGCAGATGGGTGGCACCTGGGCGGAGTATCTGGCAGCGTTAGATGACCAGGCTACCTATCTGGCCCAGTATGGCGACGTCACGTTCGATTTACCGCGTCTTGTTGCCGGTATTATGGGGCGAGCCTCGGGCAGCTACTTAAATCAAACGCTTTCCAGTAGTGAGGACGCTTATTCACCGGCGCGTGGTTTACCTCTCCAATTCGAGCGCGTGGCCTTTGATACCCTCTACCAACGCTTTACGGTGGGGCCGTTTGGCCGCGGCTGGTCGCACAACTTTGAATATACGCTGACGCGACCCGATACCGATACGATTATTATTCGTGGGCCGGGCGGGGCTACCCGGTCGTTCGGCCGCAACCAGAATGGCGCGTGGCAGGCAGCAGCCGGTGATTATGGCGCGTTGCAGATATTGGGTAACGGCAGTTACCAACTGCGCGAGAAGGATGGGCAGGTCTGGCAATTTGCCGCCAACGGCACGCTTACTTACATTGAAGAGCCAAATGGCAATCGCATCACCCTCACCTATTCGTCTGGCAACCTGACACAAATCGGCCACAGCAACGGCCAGAGTTTTACCCTGGCGTACAATGGGCAGGGGCGTATCAGCCGCCTGACAGACCATGCCGGGCAAATGACGGATTACACTTATGATGCCAGTGGCGAACGGCTGCTAAACGTGGTTGCACTCGGTAACGTGACCACTGCCTATGGCTACCAACCGGCAAATGGCGGGGCGGCCGATCACGCCCTGACGACCATCATCTATCCCGACAATACGCACCAATATTATGCCTATGACGCGCAGGGGCGGCTGGCTGCCCAATGGCGTGATGGCGATGCGGAACGTATCGAATATGACTATGATTCGCTGGGAATTGTCTTCGTCACCGATGCTTTTAACGCCACGACGACCATTCGCCTGGGCAGTGGTGGCCAGCCGTTGGCCCTGGTAGACCCTCTCAACAACCAGGCACGCTTCCAATACGATGCCAGCTTCAACCTGACGCAGCTCACACAACCAGATGGCAGCGCCTATGACCTGGCCTATGATAACCGGGGCAACGTGATTCGCGTGGTTAACCCGCTGGTAGATACAACATCTATGGCCTACACCAGCAATTTGAACCGGCTGGATTGGCTGCGAGATGGTCGGGGAAATCTCAGGGATTTCACCTATGACAGCGCCGGCAACCTGACGGCCGTCACTTACCCCAATGGCAGCAGCGAGCTGTACGCCTACGACAGCAACGGCAATCTCACAGCCAGCACCAACCGGCGTGGCGATACCATCACCTTTACTTACAATGCCCTGGGACAGGTGACGGGCAAGGATTACCCAGACGGAAGCGCGATCACCTACACCTATGATTCCGTTGGGCGGCTCAATACCGTGACCGATGCCACCGGGGTGATTGATTTGGACTATGATAGCCGGGGTTTCCTGACGCGAATTGAATACCCGTCGGGCCATTGGTTTACCTTTGCCTACAACGATGCCGGGCAGCGCACACAGCGCGTTGGGGATGATGGCTACACCCTGACCTACCAGTACGATGCGGCCGGCCGTCTGGAGCGCCTGCTGGATGACAATGGTGATGAGGTGATCCGTTATGAATATGATGCGGCCGGCCGCCTGGCCGCGGAATGGAAAGGTAACGGCACATACACCATCTACAGCTATGATGCCGCCGGGCAATTACTCAGCCTGGTCAATTATGCGCCTGATGACACGGTGCAGTCCCACTTCGACTACACCTACGATGCCAATGGCAACCGTATTTCTATGAACACTCTCGATGGTACGACGAACTACGAGTATGATGCGTTGGGGCAGTTGACCGGCGTGTTGTACCCCGATGGCCCTGTTACTACCTACGAATATGATGCTGTGGGCAACCGGCTGCGCGTTACCGATGATCACCTGGTGACGCATTACACGACCAATAACATGGACCAGTACACCCAGGTGGGCAGCACCACCTACACCTACGACGCTGATGGCAATATGATCGCCCAAACAGATGCCAGTAGCACAACAACATATGATTTTGACATAGAAAACCGACTAACTGGCGTAGTGGAACCCGATGAAGATACTTGGTCTTACATCTATGATGCGCTTAACAACCGCGTTGTGGTCGGACAAAACAGTGTGGTTACAAACTATCTACATGACCCAGTTGGATTTATAGATTTAGTGGCCGAATATGATGTCAATGGTGTGTTGCTCGCTCATTATCATCATGGATTTGGACTTGTGTCTCGTGTAGATGCAGGAGGAATCCAATCATACTATGCCTTTGATGGGACCGCTCACACAAGACAAGTGACAAATGAATTTGGGGCCTTGGCAAACACATATGATTATGATGTGTTTGGAACATTACTTCAGGTAAGTGAATCTATTCCAAATTTATTCCGGTACGTAGGAAAATTTGGAGTGGCAGATGATGGGAATTCACTAACATACATGCGTAATCGCTATTACGAGCCAGTTAAGGGAAGATTTGTAAGCTTAGATCCACTGGGTCTATCAGGGGGAAATATAAACTTATATACATATGCAGGTAATAGCCCAGCAAACTTCATTGATCCTATGGGTCTTTTTATTCCCCCTGGACTGACCGATCGCTCTGCGTCGGCAGGGTTAGGACTGGAATTCAACAGAACTCCAGAAAGCTCCCAACATGACTCATCTAGGTCCAGCAAGCAAAACTCACCTCGATCAAAAACAGAAGCCGCCATAGCGTTGACAAGCCCAACCACTTGGTTTACTGGAGTCGGATTAGGTGAATGTGGAGGTTATTATAAAGATTGTACTGATGAAAAATATCGTGAGGACAATAATATTAACTACGATGATTTAAACGAGGCTCAAAAAGCATTCTGGCGACACGACCATGCTTGTGCAGGGACAGCCAGTTGTTTAGATGTTACAGACCCAGATGTGCTTAAAGCACATGGCGCTCTATTTCTTGATCTGTTACAGATTCTTTTCACCGCTATTGCCCCTGTTGACCCGAACGAAAAAACTGGTCCTACAGGGATAGGACCACAAAACACTATTTCTGTTGATGAGGATCTGCACTACACTGTCTATTTTGAAAACATAATAACAGCTACGGCTCCAGCACAAGAGGTATTCATCCTTGACCAACTTGACGTAGATTTAGACTGGTTCACCTTCCAATCCACCGAATTTGCCTTTGGCGACATTGTTGTTGCAGTTCCACCAGGCGTCGCCAACTACACGACCCAGGTCACCATCCCCGACTACCGCCCCAATGTCCACACAACCTGGCTGGTGGACATCACTGTTGAAATCAATTACGATACGGGCGCAGTGCAGTTGACGTTCCGCACTCTGGATCCGCTAACCGGCGAACTGCCGGATGATGCCCTGGCCGGCTTCCTGCCGCCGGAAGATGGTACAGGGCGGGGACAAGGGCATGTCAGTTTCTCCATTATGCCCAAGCCAACCGCGCCGTTGGGTACAGTGATCACCAACGAGGCCAGTATCATTTTTGATACCAACGAGCCGATTGTTACCAACCAGGTGTGGAACACGATTGGCCTGATTGCCGATCTTGCCCTGGTGATGGGCGGGAGTCCAGACCCGGTAACGGCCGCTACACCCGTGACGTACACGCTGGTTATTAGTAACGACGGGCCGGAAATGGCAACCGGCGTTGTTGTGACCGACACGTTGCCCGCAGGGGTAACCCTGGAATCGGTCAATACCAGCCAGGGCAGTTGTTCTCTCACCGGCCCTGTCGTCTGTTCGCTGGGTGATATCGACGTCGCTGCCAGCGCCACCATCGTCATTGTGGTCATGCCTGTGACAGAGGGGGTGATTAGTAATACGGCCGTTGTTACCAGCACCTCAGCCGATCCCAATCCCGACAACAACAGTGCTACGACTACGACGACGGTAACACCCGCACCAGGATATCGGCTCTTTTTACCCGCAATCCAAAAATCGTGATTCTGTGTCCTGCTCGCCGGGCTCTACTCTTATGACATCAACTGAATTCTGAATCTGTTTATGTTTAGTAACTATGAACGCCCACGGGAAGAAGTTTAACTCTTGGCCGGCCAATGATGCAGTCGATCGGAGAAAAAGTTGAACGTCTGGCTTAGTAATTACCGTGCAAAAACAAATAAGAAGGTCAAACAATGAATAGGGCAAAATGGTTACTGGTATCCACCAGCCTGGGATTGTTTATACTATTGCTCGTCGTGGGCCTGGGTCTGGCCAGTCATGACGGGGTCAAAGCCGGTCAGGCGTAAACCACACAATGGATTGTTCTCGTAGACGATTTTGTCCCGCAGCCGCTTATGGACGAAACGCTCTGGTACTACAACCGTATGGGCGGTGATCGTGGCCAACTGGATGGCTGGTGGGATCCCGGCTGCCCCTGCTCGTACCCCGGCGGTGGTCACGTTGTTTGGGGCCAGGGCGTTGTGACCGCCACCATCACCCAAACGCAGGGCAGCGAAGTCTGGGTTGGCGTGTGGACATCCTTCAACCACGTCATTACCGAAAATATCCCGCTTAACTTCTCGGCCATTTTCCCCGAACAGATTCTGCCGGCCTACCAAGGCAGCGTCACCGGCCTGCACCTGAACATCCTCGATGGCTCAGGTCAACTACAAGTAGAGCTGCAAGACCCAGACCTGTCACCTATCTGGTCGGAAACAATCAATCTCTCTGGTGGGCCGCAAGCGCTCTTTTTTGACAATCTGCCCGCGGGTGACGTCCGTAACCTGAACTGGCTGGTCAAAGGGCAAACGGCCGATTTTGTCGTCGTGGATCGGGTTGAGCTAGAAGTAACCATGCCCGAGCTGACAACAGCGGAACGGGCTTTTTTATGGAGTTATGGCATGTTGTTGGCCAATTGGGATGTCACATCCGGTTTAACACGTGATCGAGCCAGTTTCCCGGCCGGAGATTTTGATAATGTCTCGGCCAGCGGTTTACAAGCGGCAGCGGCCGTTCAGGCCTGGAAGCTGAGGATGATTTCAGAAGCCTCGGCCGTGCAAATCGTTAGTCAAACCACGGACTCTCTCTTGTCGGTTCCCGATTGCCACGGGCTTTGGCCTCACTTCGTCACCGAGGGGCAGATTACTGGTAATACAGAGTTTTCGAGTGTCGATACCGTAATTGCCATGGTAGCTCTGCTTGCAGCCAACGAAGCCTTAGGCATAGAAGACGGCGCGAATGCCGTTGCTCAGGCACTGCAGCAAATAGAATGGAGCCTATTGGTTGCAGCAGATAACCGCATCAGTCATGGCTTTGATACAGATTGTACGTCGTCGCTGCCCTATACATGGTACGATTTTGGTACCGAAACCTGGCTGACGAACTTTGGTTATGTGGCCGCGACCGGCGAAGTTGCCGATATGGATACTGTGCCCCCTACCCATAACGGCAGCGGCTTTATTGACGAATTGGCCTGGCTGTTTATGCCGGCACCGAATCAAGATCGCTGGGGCATCCGGTGGAACGACTATCGTGAGGAGTCAGTGGATGATCAAATTGAGTACTATCGACAGTGGCCTGACCCCTTACCGCCCCATCTGCCAAAACCCCATCCCTGTTATGCGCCAGACTTGTTTGGCTTGAGCGCGGCCGAGGTGCCTGACCCTTCTGCTGTCCCACCTGCCGATATTTACCAGGCGTTTGGCGTTGGCGGCGAGACACCGCCTAATGATGGGACCGATCTCTTGGGCCATGCCGTTCTCGTCCCCCATTATCCAGCAATGGTCTTTGTCTTACGTCCGCAAGAAGCCGCACTGTTCTGGACCTGGTTAGAAGGAGAAAGTTTGTTTACACCCCTGAACAACGTTGAAAGCCTGATGTATATTGATGAACCAGATTGCAATACGATTGTCTTGAACAGCCTAAAAGGATCGTGGAACCTGGGACTTCAGACGCTGGGATGGGGCAATTATCTCTTGCAGGATGACAATCCTTTGTACCAGGCTGTCTGGTCCAACGATCTATTACGGCACGCTTATGGCCTGATGACCTGCTCCGCCGGGTGTCAATTGTACTTGCCATTGATTGTTGGCTCTGGTACGGCAAGCGCCACGCCGGCACCCACTTCTACCCCTTCGCCGACGAATACGGCCGTGCCGCCTCCATCCTCTACGCCCACGCCATCGCCCACATCAACATCGCCCCCGACGACCTCACCAACGGCAACCAGTACACTAACGCCAACATTTACCCCTACAGCCACCCCTACCAATACCCCCACGCCGACTTCGACAAGTACACCGACTTTAACTGCCACACCGTCACCTTCCCCCACCAATACACCGACATACACCCCTGCCCCACCCTGGGCTTACGAGCGAGAAGCGGAATTCCCTGACGATTTTACCCTTGGCACGACGATAGCCCGTTCCAATACCTGTGGGCAGCAGGTGCATGGCCAATTTGGCACGACAGGCGTATCGCCTTATCCGGCTCAAGCTGGTTATGCTCAATACATAGACATCACAACACCACAACTGACTAACCTGTATCTCTGGATAAGGTATTCCAAGGACAGCCCCGCTTCTACACAGATTGACGTATTCTTGGATGACGAAGTAGCGCCACGAGCATCCTTCTTTCCTCAAAATCAAGCAAGTTGGAATGCGTTTGCCTGGACGGCTGCTATTGACTTGGGTCCCATAAGCGCCGGCCTGCATACAGTCAAATTCTACACGGATGGCCAGCAATATGGTGTGGCCGATCTCGACAAATTTACCCTTTCAGAGGAAAACATGCTAATCCCAGAATGCTGATTGGTATATCCATAACTCATAGAAGAATTGAGGTGAAGTGCATTCGCGGCATGTGGTACCAAACGCTGGTGCCGGATTCGTTTTATTGTCAGCGGGAACAACCCCGTTATTACATACCATACGAGGAGAAAACCAATGAAACCGCGCCTGTTCACTATTTTTTTATTGCTTGTCTTGCCCATGTTGTTAATGGGCGCACTGAATGCCCGGACCAACGCGATGATGCCGGCCGAGGTGACAACTGGAACCACGACCCGCGTGTCAGTGGCTTCTGATGGGACGCAGGGCAACGGTGGCTCCGCTTGGTCAGCCATCTCGGCCGACGGCCGTTACGTGGCCTTTGGCTCTTTAGCCAGCAACCTGGTTCTCGGCGATACCAATAGCCGACGGGACATCTTCGTCCACGACCGTCAGACGGCGCAGACTAGCCGCGTGTCTGTGGCTTCCGATGGCACGCAGGCGAATAATAGCTCCAATTATCCATCTATCTCGGCCGACGGCCGTTATGTGGCCTTCGAGTCCGGAGCCGGCAACCTGATTCCCTGCGATACTAATGACGACTGGCAGGTCGATGTCTTCGTCCACGACCAGCAGACAGGGCAGATTAGCTGCGTGTCGGTAGCCTCCGATGGCACGCAGGGCAACGGCTGGTCCGAGAATCCATCCATTTCAGCCAACGGCCGTTACGTGGCCTTTGAGTCTTGGGCCACCAACTTGGTTCCCGGCGATACCAATGGTACGGCGGATGTCTTCGTCCGCGACCGGCAGACGGGGCAGACCAGCCGCGTGTCGATTGCTTCCGATGGCACGCAGGGCAACAGTAACTCCGGAGATCCTTCCCTCAAAGGTCCATCCATCTCGGCCGACGGCCGTTACGTGGCCTTCACCTCTTGGGCCACCAACCTGGTGCCTGGCGATACCAATGGCTGGACGGATGTCTTCGTCCACGACCGGCAGACAGGGCAGACCAGCCGCCTGTCGGTTGCTTCGGATGGGACGCAGGGCAACAATGGCTCCGAGGATCCATCCATCTCGGCCGACGGCCGTTACGTGGCCTTCCGTTCTGCCGCCAGCAACCTGGTTCCCGGCGATACCAATGGTTGGGCGGATGTCTTCGTCCACGACCGGCAGACGGGACAGACTAGCCGCATCTCGGTAGCTTCGGATGGCACACAGGGCAACCATTGGTCTCAGAATCCATCTATCTCGGCTGACGGCCGTTACGTGGCTTTTCATTCTAGGGCCAACAACCTGGCGCCCGGCGATGCCAATGGCTACACTTACAATGTCTTCGTCCATGATCGGCAGACGGGACAGACCAGCCGCGTTTCGGTGGCTTCCGATGGGACGCAGGGCAATGGTGGCTCCTTGGCTCCATCCATCTCGGCCGACGGCCGTTACGTGGCTTTCCATTCTGGTGCCAGCAACCTGGTTCCCGGTGATACCAATGGTGCGACGGACGTCTTCGTCCACGAACGGGATAGTCTACTACCCTCTCTCATCGCCAACTACCCTGATGGTCAGTCCGGCAGCTTCTTCACATTGATCGGCTCTGACTTCCCGCCAAACATTGCAGCGACCGTTGTCATTAATGGGGTTATCCTGACAGAGGCATTAATGATTGATAGTTCAGGCAGCATTACCTTTTTGCTTGATACCAGCCAGGCTGATCCGGGAAGTTATTTTGTAACCTTGACGGCCAATTCAACCGCAACAACTGGTTTTATCCTCGATCCAACTGCGCCACTTCGTCCACAAGAAGGGAGTGGAACCATCCTTGATGTACCGGGTGGAATCGCGTTTACCAGGTTTGTCTACCTACCCGTTGTTCGGAGATAGGACTTGCGTAGTTCATCGGAGGTTGAGCCTGTCGAAACCGGCCTCGACAGGTTCGGCTTCCGTAAGCCAAGATAACGTATCCTGTATAGCGAAGGCGAATCCTGGGGCCTTTTGTGTTGGTGACCGGCCTGGCCGAATTGCAGCGCGACCGTTTAGCCGCCCTCCCCCACCTCACCGTCCATGACCTGGGCCGCGTTAAGAGCGGGCTGGTGACGTTTACGGTCAACGGCCGTTCGGCCACAGCCGTCCAACACTACCTGCACCAGCAGCAGATTAACGTCTCCGTCTCCCGGATTGGTTCGACCAGGTTGGACATGGAAGCACGTGGGTTGACCGAGTTGGTGCGAGCCTCTCTTCATTATTATAACGATGAAGCTGAAATCGGCCGTTTTTGTGACCTGCTGGCAGCCTGGGTAGAAGGGGACGGTGCCCTTTAGCCGGCAAACCTGGCTCAGTCAGATTATGGTTGCAATCTACTGCTTAATCTGACAGTATCTCATCCAGCGCCGGTAAGTCTACCACCAACCCCTGACGGGCGCTCAGTTCGGCCGCGGCCGCTTCCGTAAAACCGGCCCGGGCAAAAACCGCGTAATGGAAAGACCAGTCCTCGCCCGCCGGTAACTCCTGACGTACTTTAGGCCCTTTCTGTTCGATGAGTTCCCGTACCACCTGTCGGGTGACCGCCCCTGCCCCCCATTTACACTCGCCCAGCAGAATCTCCTTACTTTGGTGATTAACAGCTACCACATCCACTTGCACCCGGCGGCTCCAATGACTACCCACCGCTTCCGGGGCAAAGGGCAGGTTGCCGGCGCGTGCTTGAGCCGCTACCCACTGTTGGGCCAGCTTCTCGAAGGATAGACCAACAAAAGCTCGTAGTTCGCTTTTGATGTGAGCCGTCGTCTCTTCCGGGGACATAAGTTTACTGAGATGGGGAAAGAGGAAGCGAAAGTAAAAGCGGAAAAAGGGATCGCTTAGATGATAACGCCCTTGCTTTGATTTACGTTGTTGGGCCGTGGTTAGCGTCACCGGCAGGCGGCGTTCCACCAGGCGCAGCTCTTGCAGCCTGTTCAGATAGAAAGTGAGATTGGATGAGCCGATGAGGCAATCGTCACTGATGGCCTTCAGCGTATGGTGCCCCTTACTGATGGCTCGCAGGATGGCTTGATAAGTAGACAGGTCACGCAGTTCATCATGGAGCAGCAATTCCGGTTCGGCCAGAAAAATGTTACCCGGTTCCAGAATGACCTGCCGGATGTTTTCCACGAGGCTTAAGTCGCTGTCCAACCAGCGCAAGTAAGCAGGAATGCCGCCCACGACCCCATAAAGGGCTACCCGCTCTTCGGCCGGCCAGTCAGGAAAGAATTCGCGCAAGCTGGAGAATGGCAGCGGCTGCAAATGCCACTGGCCGGTAAAACGGCCGAATAGGGGCGATTGGTGCTGCATGATCGCTTCCATCGTCGTTACTTGTGAGCCGCATAACACCAACACAACGTTAGATTCCTGCAAGTGATGGTCCCAGGCGTGCTGCAAGGCCGAGAGTAAAGCCGGGTCAGCGGCCGAAGCGTAAGATAGTTCATCCAGGATGAGAATCTGTTTGTCACGTTTCTCCGCCAGGCGTGGGGCCAGCCAGCGCCACAAGGCCGGCCAGCTATCGAAGGCAGTGGCCTGCTCTTCCGGCATATCGAGCATGGCCGCCATGAAGCTGCGCCGCTGCAAGACGGCCGGTTCTTTATCGGCGGCCCAATAGGTGTAGCCAATATCGCTTTGCTGGCACCAATGTTTCAAAAGTTCGGTCTTTCCTACCCGGCGGCGGCCGTACAAAAGCAACATCTGCGCCGGTCCCGGCTGCTTGCGCGTGAGCAGCCGGTTTAGGAAGGCAAGTTCTTCGTGCCGGTCAACAAACATGATTAGCCTTGATGAATAACATAGTTACGATTATCATAGTCACAACTATGATATATTAAATACTTAAGTGGGGCAAGCTGAGAGCAAAAGTCAGCAAAAATTGCGTTTCGTACCTGTGGCTTTTGTGAAAATGGGGTGGCGGTAGGTTCGGGTGTGGTTGTTGGTGGCAGCGGGGTGGCCGTGCGTGTCGCTGGCGGAGCCGTTGCCGCAAACGTCGGCATAGTTGTTGCCGGGATTGTGGATGTTGCAGTTATTGACAGGAGTGTGGGTTGGTTCAAGGTAGCCACAGCACTTGCTTCAACAGGTTGTTCCGACTGCAAACTCTCTAACTCGGTGCAGCCAATTCCTAACAATAATAAAACCAGCAGTAGTGGCCATATAAGGCGTTGCCTATTCATTATCATGCCTGATGCTTACCAGACGGCCGTTTTCCTTGCCAACTGGTCGTCGTGACCGATTACCCCAAAACCATAATTGCCTCCGTCTCCTTA
>JAWOIM010000427.1:0-2863 GCA_046484685.1 Chloroflexota bacterium
ATAAACCCATGCCGGAAATCAAGCTGCCCGGCGGATATCAGGTCCGAGCAATCGGTGAGGGAGGTGAATGAAGCCTTTTCGGAGGGCGGCCTCTCCTATTCCAAGGTGCGCGCCATTACCCGTGCGGCCACGCCGGAGAACGAGGGCTTCATGGTGCGGCAACAATAATAATACAACGACCACCGGTAAAACAATTTGCCCCATTTTGCCACGAAAACTGAATAATGTCCCATTTAGAAAGCGGGCCAGCAGCACCACCAGGATAGGAACCAGCAACAGCAAATAGCGATCCCACACCGGAATCGCCAGCAGCCAGTGAATTGCCAGATACGCCAGGCTAAACAGAATCAGCAATCGATCCGGCAGCTCTCCTTTCACCCACAACCAAATCATACCACCGCCGGTCAGCAGCAGAAACAATACGCCCAGCCAGCCACCGGCCCACACCATTTGCCCCAGTTCAGCCCAGGCCCCCAGACGCGGCCACAGTTCCCAGGACCAGATAAGGCGGGTTCCGCCAAAGTTGCTGGCCTGCAAGCGCCACAGGGTCAGCGAGCCGGTACGCAGCCATTCCCAAAGGAGCAATATGGCTAACAAGGGTAACATGCCGGCCAGCCAATGCCGGAGACCTGACAGGTTTTGTAAACCTGTCAGGTCTGATCGATTCCACCAGCCGGCCGCCAGCAGCAGCGGCAAAAAGAGCCAGGCCTGGTGTTTGGTCAACAGCGCCAGGCCAAAGAGCAGTCCAGACCAACCAGGCCGGTCAATTAGTGCCAGACTGGCTACCAGCCAGAAGAGCAGCAGCGGATCCAAAAAAGCGGTAGGACTGAACTGGATGGCAAACGGGGAGAGGGAGAGTAGCGCGGCAGCGACAACAACCGGTTTTGCCTCCCATGACCCAGGGGAATGGCTGCCGTCCGCCGTCCGCCGTCTGCCGTCTTTACCATACCACCGCCACACCCACTGCCCTACCAACGGAACCAACAAAATCGAGGCTATCCAATTAGGCAGCCGGGCCGCCCACATCACCGGACCTTGCAGCGGATAAAAAAGGGCCTGCAGATAAAAAAGCAGCGGCGGCTTATCCACCAACTGTGTTTGCAAAAGCGGGTCCCGCCAGACGGCAATCAACCTGGCCCAGGTGGCAAACAGCGCCTCATCCCCATGAAAGCTGTTGGCAAACAGCCCCGGCAGCCGCAGCCAAAATGCCAGCAAAGTGATAGCTACCAGGAGCCAGCGCGTTTTCGGAGACATGGGCGTGAAGCGTGAAGCATGAAACGTGAAACGTGAAAAAACCTCACGCATCACGTTTCACGCATCACGTCTATCAGTCCACAAAACGATACTTCACCAGGTAGTAGAGCGCCTTTGGCCCTTCGATCCAGGGGTTGAGCTTTTTGCCCTCGTCAAATTCACGGCCGTTATAAGAAATAGCCACTTCATAGATGCGATGGCCTCGTTTTAACACTTTAGAGGTAATTTCCGGCTCAAACTCGAAGCCGCGCGAGCGTAGGGGCATCCCATCAATTACATCGGCCCGGAACACCTTGTAGCAGGTTTCCATATCAGACAGGATGGTGTTATACATAATGTTGGTGACAAGCGTGAGGAACTTGTTGCCCACCATATGCCAGAAGAACATCGTTTTGGTGGGGCCGCCCCGAAAGCGGGAGCCGTAGACGACCGTGGCCCGACCTTCGACAATCGGCCGTACCAACGCCTCATAATCACGCGGATCATATTCCAGGTCAGCATCCTGAATCAGGAAAATGTCGCCGCTGGCTTTCTCAAAACCGGTGCGAACGGCCGCTCCCTTGCCCTGATTCTTTTCATGCATATAAATGTGAATGCGGTCGCTTAAGGCTTGAATCTCGGGATAGAGGTCCCGCGTGCCGTCGGTCGAGCCATCATCCACAATAATAATCTCATCCGCTTTGTTGACGGCCAACACGGCCTCTAGGGCTGGTTTTACCGTTTCATACTCATTATAAACAGGAACAATAACCGATAATTTCACAAGCAGTCTCCTTGTATAAGGTTGCAGAGTGGCGGAGTGGCAAAGTGGCGTGGTCGTCATTTTACCTGGCCACTTCGCTACCATGTCACCTCGCCATCTCACCACGCCCGCAGGATTATAACATCTTAACCTTCACGGTTCACGTTTCACGCATCACGGCCTATCAGCTATAATCACCCCCATGCTAAAAAATATACAAAATCTGATTTTAGATATGGATGGCGTTCTCTGGAAAGGGGAAACGCCTATGCCGGGGCTGATTGAATTTTTTGCCACGCTGACCGAACTGGACATTGACTTTGTCCTGGCTACCAATAATGCCAGCAAGAATGCGGCCCAATACGTGGCCAGGCTGCGCAGCTTTGGCCTGGACATCCCTGAAGCAAAAATCTTGAATTCGGCCGAGGCCACGGCCGATTTTTTACGCCATGAATTTGGCCATGAAACTAATCAGGCGGCGGGGGAAGAAACGGCCGCTTCGACCGGCGCAGGGCAAGCTGTTTACATGGTCGGCGACGACGGGTTACGCCAGGCACTCAGCAGCCGGGGCTTTAGCCTGCTAACGCCGGCAGCGGTCTATGAAGGCGCTTACGCCCCCCTGGTTGTGGTCGGCTTTACTCGCCACGCCACCTACCCCGACCTGGCCATGGCTGCCCTGCTGGTCCACAAAGGCGCCACCTTCATCGGCACGAATCCGGACGTGGCCTTTCCCAGTGAGGTGGGGCCTCTGCCCGGCGCGGGGGCGCTGCAAGCGCTCATCGCTACCGCTACCGGCCATCCGCCCGACCATATTGTAGGCAAACCCGGTCCTACTATCTTCCGCGAAGCGATGCGCCGGCTGGGGGG
>JAWOIM010000456.1:0-3111 GCA_046484685.1 Chloroflexota bacterium
TTCCGGGGAGATCGATCGCGGCTTTATGGACTCCATCTACTTTCGCGATCCGCTGGGGCAGTTGCTTGAATGTTCAGCCTATAAGTTTGAGCCGCCGCTGGGCTACACCCATACGGCCGTTCTGTATGAGGCCCACAAAATACGGGTTGAGCGAGACGACCACCACATTGCCGATGAGCATCTGGCTGACGCCATTGAGATATTGACAGCACGCCACCAATCGTCTCTCAGCTAACAGCCCAGTTATCTTCTGGTTATGGTATCAATCAAGGCCCATTATCGCTTGCCGTTTGCCGCTTTCTACATAGACTATATCATATGAGGATGACGAACGAAGGCTCTGTTATTTTGCAATATCAAGGACGCTGGCTGCACCTGACAAAACCGATCCGGGTGCTGGTAGCTCAGCGGCCAGATGAAGTAGTGGCAGTGTGGCAGGAGGTGGAAACGGCCGTTTCCAATTCAACCTATTTCGCCGCCGGCTACATCAGCTACGAAGCCGCCGCCGCCCTCAACCTGGACACCCATCTACCCCACCCCGACGACCCACCCCTGGTCTGGTTTGGTCTCTACGACCAAGCGGCCGAAATTGAGTTGCCTCAGCCAGGTGGCGACTATCAATTAGGTGAATGGCAGCCCGGCCTGTCACTGGCTAAATATGAGCAGGCAATCGGCCGTATCAAGGAATACATTGCCCAGGGTGCCACCTACCAGGTCAACTATACCTTTCCCCTACGGGCCAGCTTTCAGGGCGACCCTTTGGCCCTGTTTGCCGACCTGGCTGCCGCCCAGCAGGCCGGCCACATGGCCTACGTTGACACCGGTCGTCACGTCATCTGCTCCGCCTCACCCGAACTCTTTTTTAGCCGCCAGGGGAGACAACTGCTGGCCCGCCCTATGAAGGGTACGGCCCCACGCGGCCTGACGCTGGCCCAAGATAAAGCCCAAATCGACTGGCTCCACCACTCAGAAAAAAATCGGGCCGAAAATGTGATGATTGTCGATATGCTGCGTAACGACATGGGGCGTGTGGCCCAAACCGGCAGCGTGCGCGTCTCCGATCTCTTTGCCGTGGAGCGCTACCCAACACTGCTGCAAATGACCTCAACCGTCACGGCCGAATCGGACGCCTCCTTATCCTCCCTGCTTCAGGCAATGTTCCCCTGTGCTTCGATTACCGGTGCGCCCAAAGTGCGCACCATGCAGCTTATTCGGGAATTGGAATGGGGACCGCGTGGAGTGTATACAGGGGCCATTGGTCTGGTCGGTCCACAGCAGAGCCAGTTTAATGTGGCCATTCGCACGGTGGTGGTGGATCGGGAGCGGGAAACGGCCGTTTACGGCGTGGGCAGCGGCATCGTCTGGGACTCAGACCCGGCGGCCGAGTATGAGGAGTGCCGCCTCAAAACAGACATATTGATCCGGCAGCAGCCCAATTTTGACATTTTAGAAGCGCTACTCTGGACACCAAACGACGGCTACTTTTTGTGGGAGCGACACCTACAACGATTGGCGGAAACGGCCGACTATTTTCAATATCCATTCGATCTGGCCCAGGTCGAGCAGCAGTTGACCGCGCTGGCCGCCACGCTGACCCGCCCCATGAAGGTACGTCTACAGCTTAACCGCCGGGGACAGGTAAGCGTCGAAGCGGTAGACCTGGGCCAACCAGCCAGCCCCCTACGCGTTGGTCTGGCTTCAGAGCCGGTATCCAGCAGCAATCGCTGGCTCTACCACAAGACGACACAGCGGCAGGTCTACGACAGCGCCCGTGCCGCCCGGCCTGAGTGGGACGAGGTGCTGCTCTGGAACGAGCGCGGGGAACTGACCGAGGCCACGACGGCCAACATTGTGTTAGAATTGAACGGGCAGCAGATAACGCCCGCCCTCTCCTCCGGCCTGCTGGCGGGCACGTTTCGCGCCGAGCTGCTGGCCCAAGGTGAGATTGTAGAGCAGATTGTGCCGGTCGAAGCGTTGCAGAAAGCAGCGGCCGTTTACCTCATCAACAGCGTGCGTGGCCGGCAAAAAGTGACGCTATTATCATAAGGAAAAAGGCTTAACCGCCAGAGAAGGGCACAAAGAATCTTTACGTTCTTCGCCTCTTGACGGTAAACAGATACATTATGGCGCAAAAACAATATGACTACATCATTATCGGTGGTGGTTCGGCCGGCTCTGTGTTGGCCAACCGCCTGAGTGCCGACCCGGCCACACAAGTACTGGTTCTGGAAGCCGGCCGTCCCGACTACAGTTGGGATTTATTCATTCAAATGCCGGCCGGACTTTCCTACCCCATCGGCAGCAAATGGTATGATTGGCGCTACCAATCTGAGCCGGAACCTTATATGCACAACCGGCGCATTTACCACGCCCGAGGTAAGCTGCTGGGCGGCTCCAGCAGCATTAACGGCATGATTTTCCAGCGCGGCAACCCGCTCGACTATGATAAATGGGCCACCCAGCCTGGCCTGGCCCATTGGGATTATGCCCACTGCCTGCCCTATTTCAAGCGCATGGAAAGCTGCCTGGCCGGGGCCGATACCTTTCGCGGCGGGGAAGGGCCGCTCATCTTGGAACGCGGTCCGGCACAAACCCCGCTGTTTGGAGCCTTTTTTGAGGCGGTGCAGCAGGCCGGCTACCCGCTGACCGATGACGTAAACGGTTATAAACAAGAGGGGTTTGCCCCCTTTGATCGCAACATCCATAACGGCCGTCGTCTGAGTGCTTCCCGTGCCTACTTACATCCGGTACGCCACCGGCCCAACCTGACCATCCTGACGCAGTCGCTGGCCACCCAAATCCTGTTTGAGGGCCGGCGAGCCGTTGGCGTAGCCTACACGCAGAGACGTAAAAGCGGGCAAAAAGTCTACGGTGGCGAAATCATTTGCTGTGGCGGGGCCATCAACTCCCCCCAACTGCTCCAGCTTTCCGGTGTGGCCGATGCCAACCTGCTGCACCAACTAGAGATTCCCGTCGTGGCTGAGCGCCCCGGTGTGGGCGAAAATTTACAGGACCATTTAGAAGTTTACATCCAGTATGCCTGCAAACAACCGGTCTCTATGGCTCCGGCCCTGAAATGGTACAACAAACCCTGGGTCGGGCTGCATTGGC
>JAWOIM010000468.1:0-3078 GCA_046484685.1 Chloroflexota bacterium
GCACTGCGTATTAGCACCAGCCAGATAGGTGAAATCTGGTGGACCAATCCCAGCCGTCGTTTTGATGACGTGATTGTTACCGTGGTTGCACGCCAAACCAGCGGTCCGGATAACAATGCCTATGGCGTCATTTGCCGCTATCAAAACGAGAGCAATTTCTATATCTTTTTAATTAGCGGGGATGGCTACTATGCCATTGGCAAATACCAAAGCGGCACCGATCGCATCGTTTACCTGACAGAAGACGGGCAGTACCAGTTTTCGGATATTATCAACCAGGGCGTGGCGACCAACCAGATTCGTGCCAGTTGTATTGGCAACGAGTTGAGCCTGGCAGTCAACGGCATTCCCCTTATTAACGTGACTGATTCAGCCTTTGCTACCGGGGATGTCGGGCTGGGGGTGAGTACGCTGGCGGCGGGAACGGCCGTTGTCGAGTTTGACAGCATTCGTGTGCTGGAGCCGTAATGATAAGTAGAAGTCTGCTTCGTTACGGCCCACTGCTGCTGCTGTTGTGCTGGCTGCCGGCTTGCAGCTACTTTGGCTCATCCGACAGTGATTTGCTCTTTCAGGAGCAGTTTGCCCCTACCCAAATAACGAACTGGCTGTTAGAAGGAGACGCCCAGGGGCGTACCTTGATCATGAATGAACAGTTGGTGATTCAAGTTGATGCCACCAACACGATGCAGTACGCAACGTTAAGTGAGCCAACCTTTTCCGATTTTGTGTTAGAAGTAGAGGCCCGTTTGTTGAGCGGACCTGAAGAGAGCAGCTATGGCGTTCTCTTTCGCCAGGATGAAGAGGGCCGTTTTTACCGCTTCCAAATTACCGGCACCGGCCTCTATATATTGGAACGGCGCAATGAGGATGGCTCCTGGACACGCCTGACTGAGGGCTGGACTGCTTCTGAGGCAATCAAGCAGGGGGAAAATGTGGTCAACCGGCTGCGTGTGGAGGCGGTTGGCTCCTGGTTGGCTGTCTATGCCAATGATGAACTGCTGCGTGAAGTCAATGATACGGCCTACGTCAGCGGCACTATTGCTCTGGACGCGGGCACGTTTGGCCGGCCCGGTGTTCAGGTGGCCTTTGACAATATAACGGTGCGGCAGCCGTAAGCAGTATTCAGTAAACAGTAAGCAGTATTCAGTAAACAGTGTGATTTTTTATGGATGTTCGACAGGCAGTGGAAACGGCCGTTTCGCCTCCCAGCCCCGTTAGCGATATTTTACCCCTCAGTGGCGGCTGTATCGGTCAGGTCTACCGGGTAAGGCTGGAGGATGGTCGCCGGTTGGTGGCCAAAGCCGATGACAGCCACAACACCCGTCTGGATATTGAAGGCGATATGCTGCGCTACCTGGCCCAGCGCAGCCAACTGCCTGTGCCCACGGTCTGGTATAGCAGCCCGCAGCTTTTGCTCATGGACTTTTTGGCGTGTGACAGCCATTTTTCCCCCGGCGCTCAGCAGCACGCGGCTGAACTGTTGGCCGCCCTGCACAGTGTCACCGCGGCCCAGTATGGGCTGGAGCAGGATACGCTCATTGGTGGCCTGCATCAGCCCAATCCGGCCACCGACGCCTGGCTGGATTTTTTCCGCCGGCATCGGCTGCTGTATATGGGGCGGGTGGCTGTAGAAAGCGGCCGTTTGCCTGCCGACGTTTGGCACCGGGTACAGCGGTTTGCCGATACCATAGATCGCTGGCTGCTGGAACCGGAACGGCCGTCTTTGCTCCACGGTGATGTCTGGACAACCAACGTGCTGGCCCAGGGCAGCCAGATTACCGGTTTCCTTGATCCGGCCATCTACTACGGCCACCCCGAAATCGAGCTGGCTTTTACCACCCTGTTTGGCACGTTTGGCCGGCCCTTTTTTGACCATTACCAAACGCTGCGTCCCTTGACCGCCGGCTTCTTTGAGGAACGACGGGATATTTATAACCTTTACCCCCTGCTGGTCCATGTACGCCTCTTTGGCGGTAGTTATGTCGGTTCTGTGGAGCGTATTTTGACTCGCTTTGGCTATTAAAAAGGAGCGCCGAGAAAGGTATCATGGCCAAACCGCGCTTAGTTGACCTATATTCCTTGCAGACTGAGGTTGAGATCATGCTAAATAAGGGAGAGTGGCAGGCGGGTCGGGTGACCGCCCACCAGCATCCGGGAATATGGGTTGTTGATACCAGCCACCGCTTCTGGTTCGTTACCAACCGTCGCCGTATTCGACCGGTAGATACCGGCCAAGAGGACCATGAAGCCTGAAGTCAGGGAACAGTTAATCGCCCTCAACCGGGCCTTTTATGAGCAACTGGCCGCCCCCTTTGCCGGCAGCCGGCAGACGCCCCAACCGGGGTTTGCCCGCTTGCTCGATTGGCTGCCAACCCCCTGTGAGCGAGTGCTGGATGTAGGCTGTGGCAACGGCCGTTTTGGCCACTTTCTACAGGCTAACGGCCTCACGGCTGACTATACAGGCGTCGATTTTAGCCGGCCTCTGCTGGACAAAGCCCAGGCGCGGCAGCCCGGCACCTTCCAGGCCCGCGACCTGAGCCGGCCCGGCTGTCTGGAGGGGCTAGGCCAGTTTGATCTGATTGTCTGTCTGGCCGTTATGCAGCACATTCCTGGTCAGGCCAACCGGCAGCGCTTGTTAGGAGAGATGGCAGGCTGTTTGCGGGAAAACGGCCGTATTTTCCTGGCCAACTGGCAGTTTATGGACAGCCCGCGCCAGCGGCGCAAGCGGCAGGATTGGTCCCAGATTGGCCTTAGCCCGGCCGATGTAGAAACCGGCGACCATTTGCTCAATTGGCAGCGGGGCGGGTATGGCTTGCGCTATGTTTGTCAGATTGATGCGGCCGAAACGGCCGTGATGGCTCAGGCCGCTCATTTGCACCTGCTTACCCAATTTCGCAGCGACGGCCGGGAAGGGAACCTTAGCCTGTATACTGTGTTGACTCCTCTGTAAATAGGACGGAGGACGAAGAGCCTGCACTGAGCCAGTCGAAGTGACCGAAGACGGAAGGGCCTACTCCGTCATCCGTCCTCGGTCGTCCGTCATTTTCATTTATTTGCTGGTGCGCCGCGGCGCATGTT
>JAWOIM010000521.1:0-7770 GCA_046484685.1 Chloroflexota bacterium
GGCGTACCAAAGTTGGTCAGGCCGGTAGGTTTCCTGAATCCAGGCCACTTCGTCGCCCACGTCGGCTACCGTGCGGCGGGGGTGGGTATGGCCAAAGACGGGGTGGCTGCACCAGGTACAGGTGTAGGGGCAGCCTCGGGCCGTGATGAGGGAGACGGAGCTGCGGCCGTGATGGGTTTTCCAGGTGTCCAGGTAGCGGGCCATGTCGATGGCGTCCCGGTCGGGCCAGGGTTGGGCGGAGAGATCTTTGATATACGGCCGTGTTGCCGTCTGGACTACCTGTCCTTCGTCATCACGGAAGATGATGCCCTGAACGGGATGCAGGTGGGAACGGCCGTTTCGGGCCAAATGGGGAATCAGCTCCTCCAGCGTTAACTCCCCTTCACCCACCACCACAATATCCGCGCCAAAGGCCAGGTAGTTGGCGGCGTAGCTGGCCGGCTCCGGCCCACCCAGGATAATGGTAGCCCCCACCTCGCGGCAGACCGGGATCATACGCAAGATATTTTGTTTGGTCATTAGATTGCAGTAGAGGCCGACGAGAGACGGCCGTTTGGCCCGCACGTAAGCCACAAACGCCGCCATCGTCTGAAAAGTGGCGTCAAATAAATCGACCGCGAACCCTTTGGCTTTCAGATGAGAAGAGATATAAAGCAGCCCCAGCGTGGGGTACGGCTTCATAATCGCCTGTTCGTGGGCGTCTTCGGCGATAAAATAACCATGTGCCAGTAAAATATCCATAGCTGCCAACTCTCCTGCTGCATTATAAACCATGCGGCCGCATGGTGCATCAGCAGAGATAGAAAGCTCACGGTCTCCTTGCCAAAATTTTTGGATTCTTTTGGAATTCAGGGGATTGACAGCACACATGGCGTTTTTGAAGCAAAAGGATGAAACTGTATGGCAGGATTGGGCTAAATCGTTCCCCAAAGTTTGTTTTTCAACATAGTACCCGCGATACTGCCCATTATGTTGCTTATCTTCGCCAAAACAGCCATAATGCCGATGCGCTCCACAACGGGTAACTCGCGGCCGTTAGGCAGTTAACCCCGGAATTTTGGGCACCATAATAGTGAAGCGAAAGGTAGCTATGATGGTGAGTACCAATTTTACCCATTGAAATAAAGGAGCTTTGAAGATGGATTACACACCTTTAGGTCGTACTGGACTGCTGGTCAGCAAGCTTTGCCTGGGCACAACGAACTTTGGCCCGGAAACAAGCGAGACGGACAGCTTCGCCATTATAGACAAGGCGCTCGACCTGGGCATTAACTTCTTCGATACAGCTAACGTCTACGGCTGGAAGAAGGGCGAAGGCGTCACGGAGCAGATTGTCGGGCGTTGGTTTGCGGAGGGCAGCCTGCGGGCGCTGGAGATTAAGTTCAGCGAGGATCAGCTAAAAACAGTGGGTGACATCTGGCCCGGTCCCGGTGGTGAGGCGCCGGAAGCCTATGCCTGGTAACTCATAAGTCGCAGCTAATGGACAAACCAGTTAAGTTGCAAACAAAAAACCCGACCCTACAAGAATGATTAGACGCGAGAAGATGTATGGTTGAGCAACTGTCATTTCAAGAGGCGTTAACTACTTTAATACAGCAGGAACGTTGTTCTGCCGGCCGTTTGGCCCATCTGTCGGCCGTGCCGAAACAGACGATCGTCAGTTGGCTGCAAGGACGTGTTAGAAAACCCCATCGCTGGCAGGACGTGGCGCGGGTGGCGGCCGCCCTCCACCTGAATGAGGCCAACGCTACCGCTCTCTTGAGCAGCGCCGGCCATCGTTCTATCGGCGAGTTGCGGCAGTTAGCCGGTAGTGAGGCGGAGCAGACTTTGCTGGCGCCGTGGCCGGAAGCGCCGATGCCCTTCCAGGCCATTGCCGACCTGGCGCACTTCGTCGGCCGTAAAGAGGAACTGGCGACTTTGGAGAAGGCGCTCCTGGAAGGCCAGAGCGTGACTATCACCAGCCTGGAGGGTATGGGCGGCGTGGGCAAGACCAGCCTGGCCGCTCACCTGGCTCACCGCCTACGTCCCCACTTTCCCGACGGCGTACTCTGGGCCCGGCTCGATACCTCCGACCCCCTCTCCAGCTTGAGCGTATTTGCCGCCACTTACGGCCGTGACGTGAGCGGCTATCCCGACCTGGACAGCCGCAGTCGCGTGGTGCGCGAACTGCTGGCCGAAAAACGCGCCCTGATAGTGCTGGATAACGCCGAGCGCGACGAGCAGGTCCAACCCTTCCTGCCCGCCGCCGGCCGTTGCGCCGTCATCGTCACCACGCGCCGCCGCGACCTGTGGAGCGCCCGCCGCGCCTTCCACCTCACGCTGCAACCTTTCGACCGCGAGCGGCAAGAAGCGCTGACCCTCTTTAGCCAGATTTTGGGCGAAGACGTGGTCAGCCAGAACCAGCCTGATCTGGCGGCCATAGCCGATCTGCTGGGCCACCTACCCCTCGCGCTCGATATAGCCGCTTGTCGGCTGGCCTACGAGCCTGGCTGGACGGTGACGGCTTTCCTGGAGCTCCTGCGCCAGGAACGGCAGCGACTAAGCCAGCTAGCCTATGGCGAAGTCAGCCTGCAACTCACGTGCAACATCAGCTACCGGGCGCTGCCGGCAAGCCAGCAGCGCTTTTTTACCTGCCTGGGCGTCTTTGGTGGCGAGGAGTTCAGCGCTGCTGCGGCCGCCCACGTGGCGGACACCTCGCTTACCGAAGCCGAAGATTGCCTGCGCGCCCTTTACCGCTTCTGCATGGTCCACCTCAACCGCCCCGGCCGCTGGCGACTTCATCCGCTCCTGCGTCAATACGCCTGTGAGCAGTTGGACGATGTCAGCGCATGGCGGCGGCTGGTGGGCTACTTCGTCGTTTACGCCGAGCGCCACAGCCAGGAACAGCCGCTCCTCCAGATAGAACTCGACAATCTAATTTACAGTCTGGAAGTCGCCTACAAGGAAGCTTTTCAACGGGAATTGGTGTGCGGCACCCTAGCGTTGGCGCCGTTCCTCGATCTGTCCGGCATGTACGAGCCGGCTCTCAAACATTTGGAGCGGGCCCTGGCAACCGCTCAGGCACTGACAGACGAAGCGGCCCAGGCAGCGATCCTGCGTTGGCTGGGCACGGCGGCTCGGCGGCTAGGTGATTATGAACGAGCGGCCACCTATTTTCATGATGGGCTGGGCCTTGCTTACCAGGCTGAGGCGAGCCGCGAGATATGCGCGTTGCGGCAAGGACTCGGGGCGCTGGCTGTGGTACAGGGATCTTATGATCAAGGGGAGCGCCACCTGGCAGAAGGTCTCGCCTTAGCGCGTGCGGGGGGCTACCTCGATATCGTCATGTTGCTGTTGGGAGAACTGGCCGGCCTTGCCACAATCCGCGGTCACTCGAAAATCGCAGCCGTCTATGCCCAGGAGGGCCTCGAACTTGCGCGGCGGCTTGGCGACACGGCCATGATCTGCCAGTTGCTCAGCGTCCAAGGGCTGATTGCTGCCTATCTGAGCCAGTATGATCGCGCCATGAAGATATTTCAGGAGACGCTTCCGTTAGCGAGGCAGGTCGGCGACCGGCGGAGCATCTGCAAATGCCTGATCAACCTGGGAACCCTGGCCGACAGGCGAGGCGACCAGGCAGCCGCTGAAGCGTATTGGCTGGAAGGCGTGCGCGTGGCTAAGGAAAGCGGGCATCAGGCTAACCTGGCCCTATTGTCGATCAACCTGGGGTGGTCGGCGCTGGAACAGCAGGAGTATGAACAGGCAGAGAGCTATTTTGGCAAAGGTCTGGCCCAGGCACGCAAGATAGACAACCGGATACGCATAACCTCTGCCCTGGAGGGGTTGGGCACGGTGGCTCTACGCCAGCACGACTATGAACGGGCAGAAGCGCACCTGGCGGAGGGAATGGCTTTTGCCGAAGAAATCGGACACACTTTTCGCCTCTGTCGCCTCCTTAACACCTGGGGGGAGTTGTGTCTCAAGAAAGAGGAGTATAAAGGCGCGTCGGCCGCTTTTGCCAGGGAACTTGAGCTTGCCTCCCAGGCAGAGATGCGCGAGATGGTGGCAAACGCTTTATTCGGCCTGGGGCGCCTGGCAGCCATGCAGGACGAGGCAGGCCAGGCAGAACAATACGGGCAGGAAAGCCTGTCGATATTTGACAAAATAGGCCACCGGCGGAAAACAGAGGTGGCGCGATGGTTGGCATCGTTGGCTTGTCAAGGGCGCTAAAAACGCCGCCTAGCGGCTCAAACGCCACGCTTCCACGTTCCATGTGGCCGGCGTCAGGCCGGGCGGCAAGTTCAAACCCTCCAAGTCCGGGCTGTGCAGGGCAAATTTAGGGAATTCAAACAGCGGCAGCGAGGGCAGGTCCTCAGCGTACAGTTCCTGCTGCCGGTGCAGCCAGGCGATTTGTTCCTGGCGCGTGGCCGGACCGGCCAGCAGCTCTAGCAAAGCGTCGTTCTCCTCGTTCTGCCAGCCGGCGTAGTTGTCGCCGCGTAAGCGGTTGTCCAGGCTCGGGATCTGGCTGGAATGCCACAGACGGAAGCCGTTGGGCTCGCGCTCGCCGCGCCAGCCGTAGAGGACCATCTCGAACAGCCGCCTTTCCAGGATGCCGCCGGCGCCGAAGATGGCACCGCGATAGACGGGCCTCTCGTGAATCTCAATGCCCACGGCCGTCAGGTTATCCCGGATCAGCTCGGCCGCCTGCTTGTCAATTTCTCGCCCATCAATGAAGAACAATTCTATCGCCAGCCGCGCGCCGTCGCGGGCGGCGTAGCCCTCCTCGTCCGGCAGGTAGCCCGCCTCGGCCAGCAGCACGCGGGCGCGGCCTGGGTCATAGGCGTAATCGGCCGTCGCCGGCAGGTAAGCCCAACTGCCGGGCGAGACCCAACTGTCCGCACGGCGGCCATATGAGCCAAAAACGGGGCTGACCAGAGCTTCGCGGTCAATGGCGTGAGCGATGGCCTGCCGCACGGCCGCCTCGCTCGTCGGCCCTTCCAGCGCGTTAAAATCCAGCCGCATCCAGCCCTGGTCGTACGATTGAGCCAGCGACAGGCCAGCTGTGGCCGCTTCGGCGAGCAAACTGTGGTCCTGGCCTGCAGACGTTGGCAGGAGATCTAGCTCCCCCTCTCGTATCCGCTTCAGCAGCAGTTCCGGGTCGGGTATCACTTCGATGACCAGCCGCTCAATAACGGGGCTGGCGCCAAAGTAGGCGGGATTTGGCTCCAGGACAATGTACTGCAATGCCGGTTCCATCTCTTTGGCCGGGACTACGATTGAATCGCCCCGCACCGGGTCTAGCTCCGGATCGCCGGCCACGCACCAGGCGGCCACCTGATAAGGACCCGACGCTACGGGCCGCACCGCCAGCGGGCTGGCTTCAGCTTCGTCCGGCGTTATACCCGCCATGACGTGGGCCGGGTAGAGCAAACCAGCCAGCGGTTCATTGTAGCGCAGCGGTTGCAGGCCGGCTTTATAGACGAAAACGGCCGTGCGTGCGTCCGGCGTCTCCACTCGCTCAATGACGGCCGTTTGCCCCCGCAGGACGGCGCCCTCCTGCTGGAGGAATTCATAGGTGAAGCGTACGTCTTCGGCCGTGATGGGCTGGCCGTCTGACCAGGTCAGCCCTTCGCGCAGACGAAAGGCGACGGCCAACTGCTCCTTGCCCGTCTCGTCGGTAATGAAGCGCGCCTGGCCGTTAGCCAGGGTCGGCACTTCTTCGGCCAGCGCGGCCACCAGATCACCCTCGTCGTTTTCCGCCACCAGCCCGCGGAAGACAGCGCCGCCGATGAAGCGTGTGGACGGAAAGGGATAAGTGGCCACAAACGTACCCGACGCCACGTCCGGCAGGCCCACACGCAGTGTGGACACCGGTTCAACCACGGTCACCGCCTCCTTGCCGGCCACGGCCGTCAGACAGCTCTCCCAGGTGTAGGGACTCACCCAGGAGACCTTCAGGCCCGATATGACCGGCTCCGGCCCGGCGAAGGCCGCCAAGCCGGCAACAATTACGGCCAGGATGACCAGCATAAGGGCGGTGGTTTTTTTGCGCTGTTTTATCTGTGTAATTAACATGGGCTACTCACAGTACCTTCAAGGAGGAGTAGGCGCGCCAGGAATATTCCCGGCGCGCCATTCTCCGGCTACTCTAAAATACAGCCGAACTTTACAGCCTTGCTGCAAACGCTTACATTGAACGATAGCCTGAACAAGTCTGCGTCCAGTTGCTACTGCTGCTGTACATGTAGCGATCCGTCCAGGTGCAAACGAAAAATCTCACCCTACCATTACTCGGCGAAGCGTCATTCCAACGGGTGACAAAGGCCAGCTCAGTCGCTTCATGCCTGTGATTTCCACGCCAGTCTAAGTTAAATCGGCGCTGCCCATCCCAACTGGGATCGATTCTGTCAGCCTTAAACCTGAACGAAACGCCTGCGCCAATACCATTCCAGGACAGGCTGAGGTTTATTGTCTGATTGTTGTCGTAATTTTGAAGTCTAGAGCCGGGAGTAAATGCATACATTCTCGGAGTGCTGTAACTTGAATTCCGGTAAAGATTAACGTTCCAGCGTTTGAGCCATTTACTATCCTTCGAGGTCGCCGAACCCTTCCCAATCAGGTAAGTGTGAGAACTAGAACCGTTGATTTTGCAGGCGGTCACCGTGTAAAAGACCTGCGAGTGGGACCAACTGGGTGAGAGGTTCTTGTCGTACCACCAAGAACTGCCGCTGCTGCAGTTGCCGACCAGGATGCCGATGTCTTGCTGCCCGCGTTCTTGTGAGCGTTCGCTTTCTTCTTCCCAAAATGGCTCATCCTCAAAAACGGCGTCCTCAAAGTCGTCCACGAGCCAGCCCTGATTGTCCGCTTCCTGCTCCTCAGCGGACGCTGTCGGCGCTTGCAGCACTATGGTGAAAAGCAGCGCCAACAGTAATAAAATAAAGCCAATAGAACGTTTCATGATTTTTTCTCCTAATCCGTCGCAATATGTTTTCTCAAATGGGCCGTAACCCTACTATCCTTATCAATGAAGAACGGTGCGGGCAATGCGCCTGGCGCCTGCCCTGGAACAGTTGATGGTACCAATTGTTGGCGCTCGCTTTTAATCACCTCCTTCAGCCGAAAAATACCTGGGCGCAATACATCAAACCTTTTCGTTCATCCCTGCACTATATTTGGCGAAAGCTGTGCCGTAGTAAGAACAATGATAATAGGAAGCCGAGACGAAATCTCGTATCATTTTGTATGAATTTGCGATGATGTTGCTTCCGTTTTCTGTTTCCGCATCAGAAAACGCTGCTTTCGGCCGGGAAACGACGGCCCATATGGTGGACGTTGTGGCCGTCAATCACCAAACGCGGGAGATTTTGTTGGGCGAATGCAAATGGGGGAGAAGGGGAGGTTAGTCGCCAGGTTGTCCGCGAGTTGATCGAACAAAAAAGGCCAAAGGTGTGTCAGGATCTGCCTGATGGCAATAGCTGGACATTTTATTACGCTTTCTTTGCGCGGGCCGGTTTCACGGAGGCGGCCGCAGCAGGTGGCCCAGCGGGGAATGGGTAAAAGCGGCGTCATAACCGAGCATGATAAACATACCCTGCTCGTGGGCGTCTTCGGCGATAAAATAGCCGTGTGCCAGTAAAATATCCATAGCTGCCAACTCTCCTGCTGCATTATAAACCATCCCTGACAAACATCACCTATTTCGAGTGCTTTTCATTCTTTCCCCGGTCCCGCCAAAAGCCTATAGTGAACGTTGACGAGTCCGCCGGTTTGCCAGGTTGCAAGCAGGCTTTG
>JAWOIM010000551.1:0-6099 GCA_046484685.1 Chloroflexota bacterium
GGCAATTTCAGCCCGGGTATTAGGCAGCAGCGGGTTGGGCAGCCAGTCGGGGTCTTGGGTGACGTTGGGGATAAGAACAGCGCTGTTGGTAGCAGCCGCTCGTCCCACAAGCCCTTTACCAAAAGAGATTTTGTGTCCCTGCTCCAGCATAGCCTGACCGGCCTGGCCCGTTCCACCGACCATACGCAAGGTGCCGCCTTTTTCATCTAATAAGTAGATGTGAGCATGGTAGTAGTCAAAAGAGGTTCGCACCTGTTCCACAACGGTTTTCACTAGTTGGTTGGGATCAAGAATCGTAGACAGGCTGCGGCTGACCTGCGAAGCCACTTCCAGGGCACGCGTCCGTTCCAGTACGCGCATTTCTAAAGAGGTTAATACTTGTTGGAGCTGCCCGGCCATGTTGTTAAAAGCCCCACCCAAAACACCGAATTCGTCCTGGCTGGTAATGATAGCTCGAGCTGCCAGATCGCCGGCTGTAATTTGATCGGCCGTTTGACGCAGGTTGATAAGCGGCCGTACCAGCGCTTGAGAAACCAGCAAGCCCAACCCCACCGCCAGACCGGCCAGTATCAGGCTCAACAAGGTGGTTGACCGAGTTTGGACCAGGATGGGAGGAAACAAAGCCGATTGGGGTTGGATCGCGACGACTTGCCATAAAGGTTGGTTACGATTGGTAACTCTGGCGGCCAGATTGGCTTCCGTACCAATAGCGGCATCAACTGTTTCAAAAATTGGCGTCTCATCAACCTCGGCCAATTTTTGGGCCAGCTCACTATTGCTTTCAGTGTGGCGGGTTAGCGGAAACTCAGACGGGATTTGACCGGCAGCCCGCATTTGGGAATAGCTATTGGGGTTTGGCCAGGCGAGAAATTGGTAGCGCCGGGCTTCGTCTTGACTATGGGCCAGGGTAAAACCGTGGCGATCATACAAGGCCATATACGCACTTTCACCCACAGCCTCCCCACTTTCAGCCACGATTTGCTGTAAAACAGCCGCATTGTAGCGGGCACGCACTACGCCTACAGCCTCCCCGTGCCGGTTATAAACCACATGACTAAAATGAATGTACCCGTTTAACCGGCCTGCATCATTTCTAAGAAATTGAACGGAAGAAACATAGGGCTGCGGGTTGGCCAATGCTTCTTGAAAATAATCCCATTGCGACTCGTCATGACCCACATTGGGGAGAACTGTATCGGCAAAGACAATGCCATTTAGATCAAGAAAACCATAGGACTGAATGAGAAAAGGCTCCCGGCTGCTGAAGCCTCGCAGGAAGGTAGAAATGCGGCTTCTATCAGCAAAAGTAAGCTGGGTGCTGTCATTAGAAATATCCTCATCTCCCAGGCTTAACAAACGGGCTTCAGCACGGACAGCCGCCAGTTCTGAGCTGATAAAGGCATCAATCTGGGCCGCGGTTTGGGTAGCACCCGCCAGCAAACTTTCCCCGGCATTGTTGGTCAACGTTTGGCGCGTAGTATAGTTATTAAAGGCGGCTAAAGCCATCAGGGGAACCGCAGCCACAACCAAAAAGGTTAACGACATTTTGGTCTGCAGCGGGTAACGCGGAAATTCACGGGCTACTAACCCACCCACAATAACCATAATAACCATGGTGATGATGATGGGCAGGCTGAGGGTAAGAAATGATACAGGACGTGAAGCCGGATAAAAGAGGTCAAATAATATAAGCCCTACAGCAAGAGCGGCAATCAGATAATTGGCCGTGCGGAATTTTTCGGCAGGGAGGGTCTGGCTGGCTATACCCAGGCTGGTAACCGCACTAAAAATTACCAGATAGGTGCCTAACCCGGCAGTTTGCGTCAAGGTATAGCCAATTACGGTGAAAAGCATCAAAATCAAGACAATAACACTTGTGGTGACGCGCCCCCGATAGGCCAGATAAGCAGAAGCCAGGCTAACAGGAATACCAAACCCCAACAGTTGTATAGTTGCCGATACGGTGGCCCCGGGTTCCAGGGAAAGAACGCTATTTATAACAACAAATATTGTCGCAGCCGTTAACATCAGCGACAGGTAAATAGCTCGCTTTCTATAAAGCGCTTCTATCTCAGTAGATTGTCTAGTTGTGCTTTTTGTATTTGCCATAATTATTTGCCTAAAAACAGCTAACTACCTGGCCTTGGACCTGGTTCAAGACGCTGCGCCGGCGTCTTGTACTAAAGTTGTGTACAAAATATAGCGGCTTACATTTGCCCAATGGACAGTGAATCGGCTAAATAATAAGCCAAGGCAATCATAACACATGAAGTCACTCCAGGCGTGAACAAAACGTGACTATAACCAGTGTAAACGTGGGAAAATAGTCAGGGTAAAGCCGGTATTAGTACCTTTGGGTCATGCTACATGCGCTGCTTTATTCAAATAGTGGGCTGGATCTTAGGGCTAAGATAGTGCCTGGTGCAGAAGTTGGTTGACCAGGGCCGGGTTGGCTTTGCCTTGTGTGGCTTTCATCACCTGACCCACAAACCAGCCCTTGAGCTGTGTTTTGCCCTCCCGATAGGCGTTTACCTGGTCGGGATGAGCGGTGATGATCTGGTTGACGATTTGGAGTAAGGTGGCCTCGTCAGAGATTTGGGCCAGCCCCTGCGTGTCAATGATGGCTGCGGCCGTTTGGCCACTGTGAAACATCTCGGCCAGCACTGTTTTGGCGGCACTATAGCTGATGGTGTCATTATCAACTAACTTTAGCAAGTCAACCAGGTCGGCCGGCTGGATGTTGATGGCTTCAATAGGCTGCTTATGCTCATTCATCAGGCTAAACAGGGTATTGATAAGCCAGTTTACAACAGATTTGGGATTGCCACCAGCAGCAACGGCCGTTTCCAACCATTCCGCCACCGCCCACTCCTCCGTCACCACCTGCGCTTCATACGCTGTCAGGCCCCATGCGGCCGTGTAGCGGCCAATCTTGGTCTGGGGCAGTTCCGGCAGTTCCACTTTGATCTGGGCCACCCATTCCGGCGCAATGTGCAACGGCGGCAGGTCCGGCTCCGGGAAGTAGCGGTAATCTTCGGCCTCTTCTTTGATGCGTTGGCTAAACGTTTCGCGCCGTCCCTCATGCCAACCGCGTGTTTCCTGCACCACCTGGCCACCAGCGTTCAACACCCCGATCTGTCGCTCAATTTCATAGGCCGTGCCTTCGGCCAGACTGCGGAAGCTGTTCAAATTTTTCAACTCGGTGCGGGTGCCAAAGGTCTCACGGCCGGCCGGCCGCACGCTAATATTTGGCTCCACGCGCAGCACCCCTTTTTCCATATCGCCGGAATTCACCTGCAGGTAGCGTAGAATCTGGCGTACAGCCATGGCATAGGCACGAGCTTCCTCTCCAGAGCCAATATCCGGCTCGGAGACAATTTCCAGCAGGGGCACACCGGAGCGATTGTAGTCTACCAGCGAGCCGCCTACCTCTAAATGGGTCAGCTTGCCGGTATCCTCCTCCATATGGACGCGGCGAATACCGATGCGGCGCGTCTGGCCTGATTCCAGCTCAATATCCAGCCAGCCGTTGCGGCCCAAAGGCAGCTCATACTGGCTGATCTGGTAGGCTTTGGGCAGGTCGGGGTAAAAATAGTTTTTGCGGGCAAAAATATTGTGGGGCTGCACCTCACAGTTGAGGGCCAGGGCCACGCGCAGGGCAAAGGCCACGGCTCGCCGGTTGATGACGGGTAACATGCCGGGCATTCCGGTACAAATGGGACAAACGGCCGTATTGGGCGCAGCCTCTACACTATCGACCACGCGGCAGCCGCAAAACATTTTGGAATTTGTCATTAACTCGGCATGGATTTCCAAACCGATGACGGCTTCATAGGATGTTGTCATTTTTTTAATCCCTGGTAACTACCGGGCCAGGATGTTACGGACTATCTATTATGGTGATCTGACCCAGAACAGCATAGGTTGCGGCGTCATTGGCCGGGGGAACGGCCGTTAAGGTGCCGGTCGGTGTCTCAAACCCCACGATCAAATCATACGTGCCCGCTGGCGTAGCCTGGGGAATGTAAATGGCTCTTTTTTCAGTATAAGCCGCTCCCATTTCCCAGGGGACAGCCAGCGAATACCCATATTTTACCGGACCGTCCAATCCGTTCACCTGATGACTAAAATCTGATTTCAGTAGATGGACAAACAGATTGTGGTAGTCGGGCAGCGGTCCTACCCGTCGAATCTCCATTTCCACACCTATGGCCTGACCAGCCGGCAGTTGACTCTGGCTTACTCCCACCTGTTCAACAGCCAATCCTTCACCGAAGCGTAAATCAAGCGTCCGCCAGGTCCAATCAGTCTGGTCAAAGTTAGCGTAACGGATCAGCTCATATTGACCCACCCAGTCGCTGTCTATCCGGTAGAACTGGTCGTTCAACCACCACTCAATCTCCTTACCCGAATGTTCTGGTGACATATGCACCCGATCTACCACCAGCGAAAGCCATTGGGCATCAACGGCCGTTATGCCAAAGTCGCTCTGCTGCGCCGGTGAATACCAGTAGTGGCGAAACTGCCCTTGAAGATACCCTAAATAAAAGTAGTTGCCAAAATTATTGGAAGCGGTGACCAATATGTAGGGATCAGTAGGCACCTCGCTAACCCAGGCCGCGATGGCACGTCCTTGCCCGGCTGTAATTGTTTCCAGGTCTGCTATTACGGCCGGTCCCCAACGGAGCAAACCGAACAAAGCCAGCAGCAGCGGTAGGGGCAGCAGCGGCCAGAGGTATTGTCGTCTTCCCACGCCCCACCAAAGCAGCAGCGTTCCGGCCACACCGGCAGCCAACACCCCCCCCAAACGCCTGGCTAAGGTCACACCAACCGAGGGGGTCTGATGCAGCCAAAGCAGGTTGAGAAATTCGGGCTGCCAGACGGCTGTTTGTACAAGCGGCGGGGAGAGATCCAACCGAGTGAGGTCCAGTCCCACCGTGTTTACCGCATCTGGCGCAGCGGTAAAAAGGGGTTTATAACCGGGCCACCAATCGGCCGTTACCACAGCCAGTTGAATAATCAGGCTGGCCAACAGCAGCATTCCTATCATTAATCGGAACAGATGCTTTTTGTAACCGGTAACGGCCGTTGCTTCCCAGGCCGGCGCTACAGCCAATAACAGCAGGGGCAGGGCCGGCACCAAAAAACGTGGTCCCCAGGATAGACCACCATACCAACTGTTGTACGTGGCATAAGCCGCAGCCAGAGTCAACATCGTGACCCCAATCGCTACCGCGACGGCTCGCTGCCGTCGCCATAAAGGGATCAGGCCGCCCAGCGCAACCAGGATGGCCGGTGTGTAAAAAACCAACCCTTTACCCGGGCTAAGCAGTTGCCCATACACACGGTGTCCCATTAAGAGCAAATCCTGGTTGGCAATGCGGCGTAGTGTGGCCGCAACAGACCCATACCGTTCCGCTGCCACCAACATAAAAAGCAGGAGGGCAGCCACAGAAACAAGCAGGAGGGCACCCAAAAAGTGGCGTCGCCGAAGACGCACAGCCATAAAGGGAAGCAGCAGGCAGGGAATAGCAATAAAAGCCGTGGCCTTAACCAGCACGGTCAGGGCCAATACCAGCAAACTCAGGCCGGCCCAATAAAGATGACCGCCCGTATGCCAGCGTACCAGCCCATATAGTCCCAGGCTCCAACCCAGAGCCACAACCGATTCCCGGTAGAAGGTTTGGGCATAGGGCCAGGCCAGCGAGGCCAGACCAAAAGTGAATACGGCCAGCAACGAGGCGGTACGGCCGTAGCCAAGGCGGTGACTGGTCAAATAAAGGGTAACGGCCGTAACGGCTGTTGCCAGCGGGTTAATCAGCATGACCGTATGAATACGGTTTAAGGCCGGTATCTGATAGGCCAACCAGTAAAAAGGGGCTGCCAGCAATGAAAAGCCTATTTCTTGAGAGCCAACAGGATTATGCCAGGTCGCAAACCGGAGTTGGGGCACATTCAGGTGGCCCCACTGTACCAGGCTTTCCGTCCGGGCATAAAGACCCAACTCATCAATGGCCGTAAATAACCCCTTAAAGGAAAACAAATATACGGCTAAAAACAGACAAAAAATCGCCAGCGCATCAATCCGATAGGCGGGTG
>JAWOIM010000656.1:0-5149 GCA_046484685.1 Chloroflexota bacterium
TGTGGGGCCGGGTTCCTCTTTTTCTAACTGGGCCAGCATCAGCTCCACGGCGTCAACTGTCTGGTGGAGCAGATCAAACAATTCCGGTGAAAATTCTAGCTGCCCTTCTTTGGCTTCCAACAGCAGCCCTTCCAGGCCGTGACCCAGATTTTCGATCACGCTCATCCCCACGGCCCGTGCCGCCCCTTTAAGGCTGTGCGCGGCGCGAAACAGGTCGGCTAATAGGGCTGTGCGCGCTTCAGCCGCAGCCTCTTTTTCCAACGCTAACAACCCCTGCGTCATATTCAGGATATGCTCGCGCTGTTCGGCCTTAAAGCTGCTAATTAGCTGCTGCCGTATTTTTTCGCTTAGACCCATTGCTTATATGCACCTGTTGACATAATCTACACTTTAAGACCTGATAGGTTTTCCGAATAGTTATTGTCAGTCGAGATTGCTTGTCCAAACCTGTCAGGTCTGCACCTCAGTTTTGGCGGTAGTCGATAGACCACAGACCATCGACCATCGTCCATCGTCCGCCGTCCGCCGTCTGCCGTCCATCGTCCATCGTCTGCCATCCATCGTCCTTAATTCAACTTGTACCGATCTACCAGGTTTTCCATTTGGTGGGCCAGGCTGGACAAATCTTGGGCTGCTTTTTCGGCCTGGCGTGTACTGGCCAGGTTTTGTACCGTGGCCTGGTTGATGCTTTGCATGGCCAGGGATATTTGTTCAACACCGGTGGTTTGCTGTTGGGCACTGGCCAGAATTTGCTGGGCAGCATTGACGCTTTCGGTAATGTTGGCCACCAGTTGTTGAATTGTTTCCCCTGTTTGTTGGGCCAGGTCTGTGCCGCTGTCTACCCCTTTTGTGCCTTCTTCGGTGGCTAAAACGGCCGCATTCGTAGCTCGCTGAATTTCATTCAGAATGTCTCTGACCTGGCTGGTGGCCCGTTTGGATTGTTCGGCCAGATTGCGCACTTCGGCAGCCACCACCGCAAAACCGCGCCCTTGTTCACCGGCTCTGGCGGCTTCTACAGAAGCATTCAAAGCCAGCAAGTTGCTTTGTGAAGCCAGATCGTTAACGGTGGTAATAATTTCGCCAATCTGCTGGCTTTGCTCACTGAGGGCCAAAATGTTTTCGGCAATACCCGACACCTTGTCTTTGATTTGATTCATACTGGCAATCGTTTCGACTACTGCTTTTTGCCCCCGCTGCGAGACCTGGGTAATGTGCTGCGATTGTTCGGCCACCAGTTTGGCTTTGTCGAGTGATTGATCGACGATGGTTTTAATTTCTTCAATCGTTTCGGTGGTTTGGGCAATGGCTGAGGATTGCTCGTTGGCCCCGGCAGCCTGCTGGGTAGTGGCGGCCAAGAGTTCAGCCACCACCGTGCTTAAATTGGTGGCGGCATCACGGACCTGCACCGTCATTTCATGCAAATTGGCTACCGTTTCATTGAGGCGGTCGCCCAACGTTAGCAGGGGGTCATTTTTGTTTGCCCCATCTTCTTCGGTGTTGACTCTCAGGGCCAGGTTTCCCTGCCCCACCTGAGCCATATAGGCCACGTATTTTTGCACCAGGGCCTGCTCACGAGCGGCTCGCTGCTCTAAGGAAGCGCGAATATTTTCTAACTCCTGATTGGCTTCGCTCTGGGCCTGTTCGTTGTAACGAGCGCGTTGCAGGCTTTCTAACATCTGGTAGACGGCAAAACGAAACAGGTTGGTGACCAGCCCCAGCATGATAATAAACACGATGAGGGTAACAACCGGCACAGGTGAACTGACACCCATTTCGGTTTGGGTCTGGACAAAAAAGATGCTCACCATGCCCAGAATGCTGGCCAGGCCAAAAATTACGGTAGCGCGATCGCCCACCAGCAAACTGGCCAGGGCCACAACCAGGAAGTAACCGGTGAGAACCGGGTCATCGAGGCCGGTGTTGCTAATGATGGGCATCATGGTGATAGCCACCCACAAAATAGAGGATAAGATGGCTCCGGCTCCCCGAACCTGTCCTTTATACATCATGGCCCGCAGGCCAAAGAAACCCAGGGTTAATACCACGCCAATGGCCAGATTAAAGAGGGCGTTTTCGGGATTGAGCCAGGTCAGGGCCAGACAAGCAACGGGGGTTACAATGATAAGGGCCATCAAGGTGATGTTAAGTATGCTGGCTATGCGTGTTTTATCTTCATCTTCAGCGAAAGTAGGGGGGGCAACTGTGTCCCAGAGCCAGGTTGTCATTATTTTACTCCTTCTGGTGAATGCTTATAGGTCTTCATGAATAAGCAGGCGTTGGTCTGCCAGCAATAGATTGAGATCGAGAAGAACGGCCGTTTGCCAAATGCCCAGCATCGAACGCGACACAGCCTCCGGCTGGGTGGTTAAGGGGGGGTCTAAATCTGTTCGAAATACCGTGATAATACCTGTCACGCTGTCTACCAGCAGACCAATGTCAAAACCGTCCTGCTGCTGGGTAGCCACCACCACATGGCTGTTAGCGGTAATAGGGATAGGGGCCATTCCCCAAAAGGCATATAAATCAATGACGGGGATAAGATGACCGCGCCGGTTGAAAAGTCCGACGAAAAAATTGGGCGTGCGGGGTACGGGGGTCAATTGTTGTAGATGATAAGCCCCCTGTATATAACGGGTTTCGATCCCATACCCCTTGTTATTGATTTCAAACGTAAGTATTTGTATTTCCTCACCTGTAGGGTCAGGCGGGGGTGGTTGGGCTACTATTTTGGCCCGTTTGGCCCAGATTGCAGCCAGTTCAGCCGCATCGTTTAGGGGTGCTTCTGTCTCGCTCATAGGGTTACACCGTTTCCAAATTATGGATAGCGCGCGCTACCACCGCTTGCAGCCGTTGGGCCGAGGAGCCACCAGAGTGAGGCACAATGCTCTGCGGTGGGTATTGCTGGAGATGGCTCTGCATGTTTTGAAAAGCGCGACGAGCCTGGGTAAACGCCCCTTTTTTGCGATATAACATGCCCAGGTTGAAGTGAGAGAGGGTTTGTTTGGGATCAATGTAAATCACTTTTTTAAGATTGTTGATCGCCTCGTCCAGGTTCCCCGTACATTCGTGAATGGCCGCCAGAGTGGCATAGGCTTCCAGGCATAGGGGGTCTTGGGCCAAAGCGGCCTGGCACCAGGCTTGGGCCTCGGTCCACTCTTTTTGATTGGCGTGGGCCTGAGCCAACAGGCAGTAGGCCAGGGTTCGCTGCGGATGGGTGGCCGGCCACCGGTCTAAATGGTCGTGGAGCGCGGCAATGGCTTGTTCCGGTTTGCCCTGTGCCAATAATATCCGGATCGAGGGCAGCGGTTCGGTGGCCGCTGCCGGCTTGTTTGTGAGAGCCTGGTTTGTGGGTGGTGGGGGCAGTGTTGGCAGGGGGGAGGGAAGCGGGGTGAGGGGAGAGACGGCCGTTTCTGTCACCGGTTTGATAGGGGCTGGGGCCGTTTGGGCCCCATACTTCGTTTGGGCTACATACTTGTTTTGCTTTTGGTACAAAATTGCCTCGGTCACAGTATGGGGTTGAAAGCGGCGATACATGGCCAGCGATGGCTCCGAATGTCCCACAAGCAGCCAGCCCTCATTGACCAACGCCTGGTAAAATTGATTGACAATGCGGCCTGTTGTTTCTTCGTCAAAATAGACCGTGACGTTGCGGCATATAATCAGATCCATAAAGCTGGTGTTATTGTGAAAAGCGGGAAAATCATCTTCAACCAGATTGTGCCGGGCAAAGGTAACCATCTGCCGAATCGACTCTGTTAACTGATACCGCTCTGCTTGTTGGGTAAAATACCGCTGCTGCCGGGCTAACGCTCGCTCTTCCCGAAAAGACCAGCCACTATAACAAGCCTGGCGGGCGCGTACCAGCGTATCACTGTTAATATCGGTAGCCAGAATCAAAATATGCCAGCGGGCAATATCGGGAATTAGCTCATGCAGCAGGATAGCCAATGAATAAGGTTCCTCGCCACTGGCACAGCCGGCACTCCACAAGCGCAGGGTAGGCAGTCCATTACGGCCGGTCTGCTGCCGCTTCTGTCGAATTAAATCGGGCAGCAGGACGGTTTCCAGGGCATTGAAGTGGGCCTTGTTGCGAAAAAAATGGGTTTCGCCAATGGTCAAAAAGTTGATCAGGCGGGCTATTTCTGCCTGCGTCTCTACCCCCGATGTCTCTGTCAAAAAGTCATAATAGGCCTGTGCGTCTGGAGCACCGCTGGGCGTTGTTTTTAGCGCTTTAGCCAGGCCGGCTTCCAGGTCGGCACGCCGGTACGCCGGAAAAGCCAGCCCGCTGTGCGCCCGGACCAGTGCCCGAAATTGGCTATACATTTTGTCAGATAACATGCTCTGATTCATTGGTTAAATACTAAATTCGCTCGGCGATCATCGCCTGCAGTAAACTCATCTGTTCCGATTCTGTCAATAATGTTTCAATATCCAAAATCAGGATAAGATCATGGTCAGCTTGAATAACCCTCTCTACCTGGATTTCCCGGATAGACAGTTCTTCAGTATGCGCCAGTTTTAGGGGCATAATTGCCTCACCGCTGCTGAGATGGGCCTGAGTTATAAAATGAACCTTGTGGACGGTATCAACCACTAACCCCAACAACTGATCATCAAAATGAAGCAAAATGATCGGTGTGTGCAGGCCATAAGGTTTCTCCGGTAGACCCAACCGCAGCCGCAAGTCGAGTACGGCTATAATTTGCCCTTTGAAATTGATGACGCCTTTCACAAAAGAAGGCGTCTGCGGCAGCGGTCTGATGGTGACCATTTCTATTATTTGCACAAGGGGAGCAACCGGCAGCCCATACGTTTGGTTTGCCAGTTCAAATAACAAAAAAGGAACTTCAGGCTGTGTTCCAGCCTGATGTCGTGACTCGGCCGTAATCAAACTTGTTACTCCCTATAGTTGAGTGGAGAAGCGGTTGGTACCTTCAACTCTGGATGAATGAGCCTGCTGAAAAAGTTGGGTGCGGGGATGCTTGTAGAGAACTCTATGTCTTTTTCAGGGAACTCAGTGCTGTGAACCATCATATATCACAACAGCACAATTATAGTCGGTTAGGGATAATTCATAATAGGAATTAACTCCTAATGATGGGATCGGCCGCCGGTGGATGATAATGCCAGCGGTCTATTGTAAATTGCC
>JAWOIM010000712.1:0-11794 GCA_046484685.1 Chloroflexota bacterium
GCTGGTCAAGATTATCGAAGAAGTACATCAGGGCAATTACGCCGTTGATGACAAGATTATGAACTATGAGGAAGTAGTGGCTTGGATTGAGCAGAAAATCGGCCGTTTTGGTGGTCCTCTGGTGACAGATTCTGAAGAGATTTTTATCCCCTTATCTCCGCGTGAAATGGAAATTTTGGAGCATGTTACACGCGGGCTGAGCAACAAGGAAATAGCCTACAAACTGGGTATCAGTCACCAGACGGTCAAGAATCATATGACCGCCATTTTACGCAAACTGCGCGTAGATGATCGCACACAAGCGGCCGTTTACGCCCTGCGGCATGGTTGGGTTCGCCTGGAAGGACCACGCGGTTAACGCGACCCCTTATCGCTTACCGATCACTTTATTCCAAAGGAAACGGCTATGGCAGATACAACTGCTTCTACACTAGACGAAGACTTTACATTTCAAAGCTTTCTTGAAGAGGCACGCAAAGATTACGAGCAAACGCAGCGCGACCTCAAAGAGATAGATATTCTCATTAAACAAAGTGCTGCCGAAGTGGAAAGATTGGCCCAACGCAACGCGCAAAGTGCCAACTATGTCAAGCAGCTCCAAAACAACTTTGAAACCTTGCCCCGTGAAGATATTCGAGACGCTTATGAAAGCCTCGGTTCCGTTCAGCAAAAGCTGTTTACGATGCGTGGCCAGCTCGAAAAGCTGCAAAGCGATCAGCGTAACCTGGAACGTCTGGCTGAGTTTCAGCGGCGCCTGCTCGATTTGACAGAGGATCTGGGCGCAATGCCCCGCAGTATGTCCGCTCGCTCAACAACCAACGAGCGCGACCAGTCTAATGTTATTCGTGTTATTCAAACGGAAGAGGCTGCTCGCCAAAGTTTGGTCCGTAAAATGCACGATGGTCCCGCCTCCTCCCTGAGCAATTTTATACTGCAAGCGGAGATCTGCCAGCGTTTCTTTGATGTAGATCCGGACCGCGCCCGCACCGAGTTAAATGCGCTCAAGAGTGCCGCCAGCTCTACCTTTAACTATGTTAAAGATTTTATTTTCGATCTACGCCCCATGATGCTTGACGATCTGGGTGTTATCCCTACTTTGCGTCGTTATGTCGAATCATCTCAGGATAAATTGGGTATATCTGTCCCCATTACAGTCACCGGCGTTGAGCGACGTCTGGAAAGCCACATCGAAGTAACAGTTTTTCGCGGTGTTCAGGAGTTGTTAAACAACGCCCTGGCCCACGCTCAGGCCACCCAGGTACAGGTATCGCTTGACCTGGGCAGTGACCATGTACAGGCGATAGTGGAAGACAACGGCCGTGGTTTTAACGTTGAAGAAGTCTATAACAAAAGCACACGCGCTATTGGCTTGTCTACACTGCGCGAACGTATCGAGATGCTAGGTGGCCAACTGAATATTCAAAGCAGTATGGGACAAGGCACGCGGGCTGAATTTACGATCCCTATTGAAAATGAGTTTGATGTTTAGTCTTGGGTTTACCGGTATCAAAAAAGTGACTACTCTCCTATTGGTACCAGGTTGGATGTATCATATTATTGGGTATGGTGCTTGGTGATTCTTAAAAGCCCTACTCAGATAGGGCTTTGTTTTTTACATACGCTCATCACACCAGAGGTAGAGAGGTCTGACAACCTTGACAATGTTGTGGATCATAGTATGATGATGACAATAGATAAGTTACCCATAACAATAAGCAAAAATCTGTAACTGCTAACGCTCACCGGAGAAACCGGGTTTTTAGCACATACTCATCATTAGCACACCAGAGAAAAACCTGGTTTCTGGCTTAGTAGTTACAAAAATCTGCATAAATCACCTGGATAATTAATGTCAGAGAATATAAGAGTTTTAATCGTTGATGATCTTCCTGAAACACGGGAAAATGTTCGCAAATTATTACAGTTTGAGCCTGAAGTTGATGTGATCGGTCAGGCAGGAACGGGTGAACAGGCCATTGAAATGGCCCAGGAATTAAAGCCGGACATTATCCTGATGGATATTAACATGCCTGGCGTGGATGGGATTGGAGCCAGCCAAACCATTTCGGAATTGGTGCCCCATTCGCAAATCATTATCATGTCTGTGCAGAGTGACGCAGACTACCTGCGTCGGGCTATGTTGGCTGGAGCCAGGGATTTTCTGACAAAACCATTTGGTGGAGACGAGCTGATTACGGCAATTCGGCGCGTTCATCAGAAACGACCGGCTATTGCAGCTCCCTCGAGAACTGGGAGAACAGGAACGCCTGAAGACGGCCGTAGTGGTGACGATCTGCCCCCAGATGGGGGTAAAGTGGTCACCGTGTTTAGCCCTAAAGGGGGCAGCGGTTGTACCACAATCAGTATTAATCTGGCCGTATCGTTGGCTAAACAAGGCTATCGTACCGTTTTGGTAGATGGCAGCTTGCAGTTTGGTGATGTGGCCGTGATGCTTAATCTCAAATCAGTAACGACGTTGGTCGATGTGATCGAGCGTATCAACGAGTTAGACACCGACTTTATTAACAGTGTGGTACAGGTCCATAAGAGTGGCCTACATGTTTTACTGTCGCCCCCGCGCCCCGAAATGGCCGACGTTGTAACCGAAGAACACATAAAAACATTGGTGGAATTGCTGCGTGAGATGTATGATTTTGTGGTGATTGATACCAGTTCTGCCTTGAACGATGTTGCCTTGACCATTCTTGATACAGCAGACAGAATTTTGCTGGTTACGCAGCAAAATCTGCCCAGCCTGAAGAACATTAGCCGATTCTTTGATTTGAGCAATAGCTTAGAATATGAGCCTCAAAAAGTTTGGATGGTGGTCAACCGGGCCACAAGCAAACAGGGCATATCGGTAAAAGATATTGAAAACACCCTAAAACGACCGGTTATGGTAACAATTCCCGCCAGTGATCTGGTGTGTAATACGGCTGCTAATGAAGGCATTCCTGTTGTAACGGGTTCCGGTCAGAAGCAGCCGGTGGGCGTGGCCTTACTCAAGATGGCAGAGCGGATCGCTCAAGATAGCAAGAGCAAGAAAGCGACGGCTGATGCAACAGCAGGTGATGAGGAAAAAGGATTATTTGGCTGGTTGTTTAAGCGATCCAGTGCTGGAGGATAAACTGTGTCATTACTAAAGCGTATTGAACGTAATCAGGAACCAAATCAAACAGAACCATCACGGCTGCAAGAACTGCGTGTTAAACGAGCTTCGCCGGTGACAGGCTCTCGTGATGCTTATGTGGATCTCAAGAACCGTATTCAGCAGCGCCTGATTGCTGAACTTGACCCCGGCATGGATATTACGCAAACAGCCACGGTGCGGAATACAATTGAAGAAATGTATGAGGCAATGCTGGCCGAAGAAAGTATTGTGCTAACGCGCAAGGAAAAGCGGCGCCTGTTTGAATCGATTGTAGCGGAAATATTAGGCTTTGGCCCCCTGGAACAATATCTTAGTATGGATGGCGTTACTGAAATTATGGTCAACGGCCCTAAGGATGTGTTTGTTGAGCGAGCCGGTAAGCTAACACGAGTCAATGTTCAGTTTGAAGATGATGATCATTTGATGCGGATTATTGACCGCATTGTGGCTCCGCTGGGTCGCCGTATTGACGAGGGGTCGCCTATGGTAGACGCTCGTTTGCCGGATGGGTCCCGTGTGAATGCAGTGGTACCACCCATTTCCCTCAACGGACCAACATTGACTATTCGTCTCTTTGCCAAAATTCCGTTTACCGTTGAAAATTTGATTGAGTTTGGTACGCTGACACCAGAAGCGGTTGAGTTCTTAAAGGCGTGTGTGGTTTCTAAGCTGAACATCTTTATTTCTGGTGGTACAGGTTCAGGTAAGACCACGCTGTTAAATATCTTATCAAGCTTTATTCCGGATGGTGAGCGCATTGTTACCATTGAGAACGCAGCCGAATTACAACTGCGTCAGGAACATGTGGTCACATTGGAATCGCGGGCAGCCAATGTGGAAGGTCGAGGCGAAGTTTCTATTCAGGACCTGGTTATTAACTCGCTGCGTATGCGTCCTGACCGGATTATTGTTGGTGAGGTGCGGGGTGGTGAAGCGCTAGACATGCTCCAGGCGATGAATACGGGTCATGATGGCAGCCTGGCCACCGGCCATGCCAATAGTACACGCGATATGTTGACTCGTCTGGAAACGATGGTGCTAATGGCCGGGATGGATTTGCCCCACCGGGCTATTCGAGAGCAGATCGCTTCGGCCGTTCATCTGGTTGTACACCAGGATCGTATGCGGGACGGCACACGAAAAGTGACATCTGTCAGTGAAATCCAGGGTATGGAAGGTGATGTCATCACCACCTCTGAGATTTTCCGTTTTGAGCAAACAGGTATGGAGGATGGTAAGGTGATCGGCCGTTTACGTCCAACCGGACTGCGACCAAAATTCATGTGGAAAATCCATGATTCGGGCATCATGCTGCCACCCTCGATTTTTGGTATTGGGTCTCGTCGTCGCTAAACAGCATTGCTGAATGACCAATTAGGACAAGGGGAAAAAGCGGTGGATCCATTATTGATAGCAGTTCTTGGTATAGGAGCCTTTTTACTCATTTTTGGGGCCAGCCTGGCTGTTTTTGCCGGCGGTGGCCAGCAAGTTGATGAGCGTCTGGAGCAGTATGCCGGATCGGCAGCCCTGCTTGAAGCCATCGAAGATGATTTGGATGCCGAGCGGGGAGGCGCTGATGTAGCTGACCGGTTAGACAAAATGATGTCTAACCGAGACTTCTTTACCAGTATCCGCCTCCGTATTTCTAAGGCTGATGTTAAGCTGCGAGTAGCTGAATATATGGCCCTGGTGGTTTTAGCCGGTGCCGCAGGCGGCCTTCTGGGCTATTATCTGTTTGACGGCAGTAGCGTTATGGTGGTTGTGGGCTTTATTATCGGTACCCGGGTGCTGCCTATCTACGTAAGCATGACAGCCAACAAGCGAATGAAAACGTTCAATAATCAGTTAGGTGATACGCTTAATCTATGGGTCAATGCCTTGAAGTCAGGCTATAGTGTATTGCAGGCTATGGAGACCATTGCTACAGAACTGCCACCACCCGTATCTAAGGAGTTTGAGCGGGTGGTGCAGGAGGTGCGGCTGGGGTTGAGCCTGGAACAGGCGTTGGATAATATGCATCGCCGCGTGCCCAGTGAAGACCTGGATTTGGTAATAACGGCCGTTAATATCCAGCGTGAAGTAGGTGGTAATCTGGCTGAAGTATTGGACAACATTAGTTTTACTATTCGTGAACGGGTCCGGATCAAAGGTGAAATCCAGACATTAACAGCCCAGGGACGAATTTCAGGGTGGATCATCAGTTTGCTTCCCATAGCCCTGGGCGGCTTCTTATATATGATCAACCCTGGCTACATCTCCGAACTTTGGGTTATAGAACCTCCTTACATTATCCCCAATGTCTTTCCTTGTGGTTGGCTGGTTATCGGTGTTGGTCTTTTGATGATTGGGCTGGGGGCTATGGCCATTCGAAAGATAGTGGATATTGAAGTTTAAGGTCAAATTTTATTTAATTTGGGTAGCGGAGAATTTACATGACACCTATATTGCTTGCTGTTTTGGCAACAGCGGTTGTTGCCATTCTAGGTAGTATTCTACTGCTACGACGGTCTGAAGAAGACCCGTTGGCAGCCCGCATTGATGAGTTTGCCGCCCGTGAAGAAATAGCTTCGATTGAAGAGATCGAGCTGACGCTGTCGTTTGCTGACCGTATTTTTGTGCCTATTATTCGCAATATTAGCGAATTCGTGGTGCGCCTGACGCCACAAACCACGCTGGAGCGAACGACTCGTCAGCTTGAACTGGCCGGCAATCCGGGCAATATGTCCGCAGCCCATTTTTGGGCCATACGTGCGTTCACCACTGTCTTGTTTGCCGTGCTGGGATTTATGTTGGGTCGGGGTAGTGAAGGAGCCGGTCGTATGCTTCTATTTATACTGGGGGGTGGTGTCCTCGGTTTTATGGCGCCCGCCATGCTTTTGCGGTCAAAAATTGATCGCCGCAAAGATGCTATCCTTAAAAAACTGCCTGATGCGCTGGATTTAATGACTATCTGTGTCGACGCCGGTTTGACCTTTAACGCCGCTATCCAAAAGGTAGATGATAAATGGGATGATCCGCTGGCGCGGGAATTTGGCCGTGTTATTTACGAAATGCAGTTGGGCAAATCGCGCCGCCAGGCTTTGCGCGACATGGTTGATCGTATGGAAGTGCCTGATGTTACCAGTTTTATTGCGGCCGTGCTGCAGGCAGACCAACTGGGTGTAGGCATTGGTAAAGTGCTGCGGATTCAGGCTGAACAAATGCGTATTCGTCGCCGCCAGCGGGCTGAAGAAAAAGCACAGCAGGCGCCGGTTAAAATGTTGTTTCCGATGGTGTTCTTAATCTTTCCTTCGATATTTATCGTTTTGCTGGGACCGGCCGGTCTTCAAATAATCCGTAATGAGGCTTTATCGGGTGTATTCTAAACAACGATGTAGTTCACTGCTTGGTGTGAACAAGGTTTACAAATTAGTGACGATGGACAATCATCGTCTATAGTTCATCGTTAAATTGTAAATATGACTAAAATCAGACACGTGGTGGCTGCCTCTTGGCGTTCCCGTGTTCAGCAGGCAGCCAACTTGTTGATGGGCCTGGTTTTGCCATCTACCTGTGCTGTATGCAGACAAGTTGGCGCTCTGCTGTGCCCTGATTGTCGGGCTGCGCTGCCTCGGATCGAAACTGCCCTCTGTACACGCTGTGGCCGTCCGCTGGCCGAGAATGCCGCCAGCTATTGTGCCCGCTGTGCCCGTCAGCCACTCCTCTTGCAATGTGTGCGTACACCTTTTTTCTTTGAGGCCCCTATCTCTGGCATTATTCATCAATTGAAATACAAGGGCTTTTTTGCCCTGGCCGAGCCTGTGGCCGATTTGATGGCTGATGCCTGGCCTGAAGCTGCTTCCGGCATAGATATTATTGTGCCTGTTCCGCTCCATGAACAACGGCAGAAAATGCGCGGCTACAATCAGGCTGCCCTGTTGGCCCACCGTTTAGGGCAGCGCTGGGATCTGCCTGTGGTTGAAGATGGACTGTATCGCAGTCGCCATACCCAACCACAAGTAGGCTTGAGCCTGGCTGAACGGCAGCGGAATGTGACGGGGGCGTTTACGGCCGTACCCGGCACGTTCCAGGGACAGCGCGTTTTATTGGTGGATGATGTGTTTACTACCGGTTCAACCTTGACGGCTGCCACCAGGATTTTGCTTGAGGCCGGGGCCTTGTTTGTCTGGGGCTATTGTGCGGCTCGGGCCATGCGCCATTCTGACAGAGAGGCACTTACGTCATAGGCAGCAATCCATTATCGATAATTGCTCATTGCTACCACGACATTACTTTATAAACCTGATAGTTAACTATAGGGAGAAGGAACATGGAACTTTTGATAAATGGACACAATATGGATGTCACGCCGCGTCTGCAGGATTACGTGGCTAAGAAAACAGGGCGGCTTGATCGCTATATGCCAAACCTGATAGAGACCCGCGTCGATTTATCGGCCGTTAATGCCCGCAGTGCCGTCGAACGGCAGGTTGCTCAGGTAACTATTCGGGACACGCGAGGAACCATTTTGCGGGCCGAAGAGAGCAGCAATGATATGTTTACGGCGATTGACGCCGTGGTAGATAAACTGTATCGGCAGATTGATCGGTATCGCGGCCGGCGTCGGCGCAAGTGGCGGCCGGATAATGACGAGCAGTTTTTGGGTGAACCGCTGCCTTTTGAGGAAGATGTTGAAACTGAGTCGGCTGAACCGGCAATTGTGCGCCAGAAACGCTTTTCGTTAAGACCTATGCTGGCCGAAGAAGCCGTGGATCAGATGGAACTGCTGGGTCATGATTTCTTTGTGTTTTATAATGCCCAGGAAAATGGGATTAATGTGGTTTACCGGCGGCATAATGGGGATTATGGGCTGTTGCAACCAGAAGTGGGCTAAGGGCTAAATTCTGATTTCGACTAAAGTCAGAGTTTTGTTATCCTAGAGGGCAAGCAGTGGTTATTTAGCATCACTGCTTGCCTATTTTATTGCCTGAGCACAGAGAATCTGGGGCCAGGTCGATTGGCTCTTTGGGATTTTATGGAGTTTATATATAACCATGCCGCATATTTTAGTCGTTTGTACAGCGAATATTTGCCGTTCACCGGTGGCCGAGGCTGTCTTGCGTGATCGTTTGCATAAAGAAGGGTTAACGGATTGGACGGTCAGCTCTGCCGGTACGTGGGCTGTATTGACCCGCCCGGCGTCTCGCTTTAGTTATGAATTAATGGCCGAGCAGGGGTTGGATATTTCTGAGCATCGGGCAACTATGGTAGATGCCCCGCAGTTAAAAACGGCCGATCTGGTTCTTTGCATGGAAAGTGGCCACCTGGAAGCCTTGCGGGTGGAGTTTCCCCAATATGCCCACAAAATTTACCTGCTCAGCCAGACAGTTGGCCATCATTACAGTGTGGCTGACCCGTATGGCGGTCCTCTTAATGCCTACCGGCACATGGTACAAGAGATTACCCGGCTGATTGAAACCGGTTTGCCGCGCATTATTGACTTGACGCAAAAAATGGAAGATTAAGGATACGCATAACATGAAACGTGCTGAGTTAGTCACTTATTTGGATGATTATCTACGTATTAACGAGATTGCCGACTATGGCCCGCAGGGCTTACAGGTAGAAGCTGACAATGAGACGATTCGCCGCATTGGGCTGGCGGTTGATGTATCACCGGCCATCATCGAAGCGGCTGCTTCCTGGGGAGCCGATATGCTGCTGGTCCATCACGGCATTTTGTGGCGCGATGTGGAGCGCATTGCCGGACCATTAGGACAGCGTGTGCGCCGGCTGTTGGCCCACGGCATCAATCTATATGCCGCCCATTTACCTCTGGACGCCCATCCCGAAGTGGGCAATAACGCTCAATTGGCCCAGATGTTGGGCGTTGAGGTAGACCAATGGTGGTGTGTGCCTAAAGACACACCGGTAGGGGTATTGGGAACGGTAAAAACGGCCGTTTCCCTGGCCCAATTTGTTGATCAAATTGACGATCAGCTCGCTATTAAAGCCCGCGTGCTGGCCCACGGGCCAGAGCAGGTCAACCGGGTGGCCATTGTCTCTGGCTTTGGCGCTGACCAGGCGGCAGAAGCTCACGCTTTGGGTGCCGACACCTTTGTTACCGGCGAAACCTCTCACGCCCATTACTGGGCTGCGGCCGATTACGGCTTCAATATGATATACGCCGGTCACTATGCCACCGAAACGGTCGGCGTCAAGGCTCTGGGCCAACACCTGACCGGGCAGTTTGACCTGGAAGTAAACTTTTTTGATTTTCCCACAAAGATGTAGCAAGGTGGCAAAGTGGTGAAAGCAGTGGCAAGGTGGCGGAGTAACATGGTTGCTCTGTCACCTCGCCACCCCGCTACTCCGCTACCCTGCAGCAAGGAGTTTTCCCATGAACCATACCCAAACCACAACCAGTCTTAACTGGATCCAAGAAGAACTGGATGCGTTAAAAGCTTCCGGATTGTACAACCATATTCGCACCATTGATTCTCCCATAGATGCCCGCGTCACCATAGACGGCCGTTCCCTCCTCAACTTTTGTGCCAATAATTACCTCGGTCTGGCCAACCATCCGCGCATTCGGCAGGCTGCCCAGCAGGCCATCGATCAATATGGGGTGGGGCCGGCCGCCGTGCGCTCCATTGCCGGCACGATGACCCCTCATGTGGCCCTGGAACAAAAGCTGGCTGCGTTTAAGGGGGCCGAAGCCTGTATTACCCTGCAAAGCGGCTTTACGGCCAACCTGGCCACGATTCCGGCCCTAGTAGGGCGCGGCGATCTCATCTTTTCCGATGAGCTAAACCATGCCAGTATTATTGACGGCTGCCGCCTGAGTCGGGCGCAAGTGATTCGCTATGCCCACAATAACGTCGATGATTTACGGCAAAAGGTAGCGGCCACAACGGAATACGGCCGTCGCCTGATTATTACCGATGGCGTTTTTAGTATGGATGGGGATATTGCCCCGCTGGACCAGATTTGTGATATTGCCAATGAAGAAGGCATTATGCTGATGGTAGATGATGCCCATGGGGAAGGGGTGCTGGGACGCAGCGGCCGGGGCATTGTCGATCATTTTGGTCTGCACGGCCGGGTTGACATTGAAGTCGGTACGCTAAGTAAAGCATTTGGTGTTGTGGGCGGATTGGTCGCCGGTAAAGCGTCGATAATCGAATGGCTGCGTCAGCGCGGACGGCCGTTTCTCTTCTCCAGCGCCATGACCGTGCCCGATACGGCCGCCTGCCTCGAAGCCGTCACCATGCTGGAAGAGTCCAGTGAGCTAATTGACCGCCTGTGGGCCAATGCCGCCCTTTTCAAGGAAGGCATGAACGCGATGGGGTTCGACACCGGACACAGTCAAACTCCTATTGTCCCCGTCATGTTGGGCAATGCGAAGCTGGCCCAAACCTTCAGCCGCCGTTTGTTTGAAGAAGGTGTTTTCGCGATGGCCATCAGCTTCCCTACCGTGCCCCAGGGCAAAGCACGCATCCGCGTGATGAACTCGGCCGCCCATAGCAACAGCGACATTGAGGTGGCTCTAGAGACCTTTGGCCAGATAGGGCGTGAGTTAGGGGTGCTGGCATAATCAACTGTTGCTTTATGCAACAACAAAAGACCTCCCATTATAAAGTGGGAGGTCTTTGAGGAAAACAATTTGGGAAACGGTCGTCGCTTATAAATTCTTGCTCAGCTCATTCATAAATGATTGCCGCAGCGTGGGATAGGACAACAACTTTTGAAAGAAGGCGGGATATTGTGCCCCAATATCTTGCCCCAGCAGGGTGGCTTCCACTACCTGAGGCAAATAATGAGCGTCTTCTTGCTTGAGGTCCATCGCATTCCAGTTACTTTTGGCAATTAACCGTAACAAATGATCACCAGCGTCCGGCCAGGCGTCACATTGTTTTAGCAAAAGACGTAAATTTGCCACTTCTTGCTCACGATTGGTCGACCAATCGGCACCAATTGAGGAGGAGGAAAACCTATTGCTGAATGTCATAACCTGCTCAGTCCTTATGTTATCTACTTGAGGGAGACGAAAAAGGTGCGGAACACCTCAAGAAATAATATAGCAGATGTATGACTTTATTTACATAGGAATCTTGGACTATAGACGCAATGTAAATGATTGGCCCAACTGGGGCACATGTACCTGACCGAACCCCCGTTTTTGCAACAGCTCGGCCAGGGTTTGGGCCGGTTCAGTTTCACCATGAACAAGAAAGGTATAGTGTGGCCGTTTGTGAAAATTCTCTGCCCAGGCCAATAGTTCTGCCTGATCGGCATGAGCACTCAAGCCGTTGAGCGCTTCTACTTCGGCTTTTAGGGTATAGGGTTCGCCAAAAATGTTAACCGACGAATTTTTTTCAACCAGCCGCCGTCCCAGCGTATTTGGAGCCTGCCAGCCAACAATCAGAATCGTGTTGCGTGGGTCTTCGATATTGTTTTTTAGATGGTGCAAAATGCGACCTGCTTCAGCCATGCCGCTGGCGCTAATAATAACGGCCGGGTGGAGCAGTTTATTCAACGCTTTTGATTCAGTAACCGTGCGTGTGTAGCGCATCATTTCGAAGCCGAACGGATCGCGCTGCCCGCTTTTCTCCAAGAAATCAACCACCCCTTCATCATAAGCATCCGGGTGCAGCCGGTAAA
>JAWOIM010000737.1:0-4406 GCA_046484685.1 Chloroflexota bacterium
CGGCAGGCGTCAGGACCAGCCGGTAGCCGGGCGTGATAACCTGGAGATAGGCCTGGCCCGGTTCCGGGCAGCCCAGTGAACTATCACTCCAGTCAACAGCTTCCACTTCAATAACGGTGATGGCGTGACGACTCACCCGGGCGCGTTGGCTCAAGTCATCCTTGATCTGGTCCACCAAATCTGCCAACTCATCGGGAAAGGAGATGTCAGGAACGGGTGTGGGCGTGGGGATGGGGGTGGGGGTAGGCGCATCTGTCGGTGTTGCCGTTGCCCCTGGAACCGATTCTTCCGTCACTTCTATCACTCCCGGTATTTGCCCGTTCTGACCGGAGAGCCTTTCCCAGGCCTGCGGGACCACAAGTCCACCGACACAGCACACCATTAGTAAAACGGGGATGAGGGCTACCATCCAGGTCGAAAAGCGGGGCCGAACTTCCAGAACGCCTTGTTTCTGTTGGCTCTCCCCGGTTGTCGCCTGCGCCTGCACCTGAAAGGGATGCACTTCGGTTTTGCCCATAAACGGCCGTTTTTTAGGCTGCACATTGAGCGGCAGTTCGACCGACTGCCCCGCTGGCACCGTTACCGCCTTTTGCGCCCCTATAAAATCGACTGCTCCACCGGGATCGCGCCCGCTAATCTCAAAAACAGCCTCATTGTTGCCCTCGTTATGCAGTGAGACGCGGCAAATACCTTCATTTACCAGCCGGGTGGGATGGGCGTCAAAGGAGAAGCCGGTAAACGGTTCTACCGTGACGCTGCCGTCAATTTTAGCCACTTGCTTTCCGGTAGAAGCAGAATTGATCGACAATTGGTAAGCGTGGCGGCCGGCCTGGGCACTGCTGTCACGTGGGGGATGCAGGGTCAAGGGCAGCAGCGAACGGCCACCGGGCATTAACTGCACCGGCTCTGTGGGCAGCCTGACCCATTCGGCGGGCAAACCGGAAAGCCCCAGCTCAAAATGGTCCACCATCGTGCCCTGATTAGACAGCTCTACCTGTACTTCTGTGCGGCCGCCGGGCGCGACTTCGGCATTGGTGGGATCAACCATGACCCCCAACTGCCCCTCCATGGTCAGAATTTGGGTCACGTTAGTGTGGGGCGCTGTTTGCATCAGGGATGGGGTAGATGGCTGCACGGCCGTTCCCCCCGGCTGCCAGCGAATAAAGTAAGGGCCGATGCGAGCCACCGACTCTGGCTCCCACCTTTCCGGTATATTGGGTAAAAGCTGACTATCTTTGACCCAGGTGCCGTTGCTGCTGCCCAGATCACTAATTTGCCAGCCGGTCGCGGTCCGTTCCAGGCGGGCGTGCTGGCGTGAAACGCCGGGCACATCCAGTACAATATCACACGCCTGGGAACGGCCGATTATCATCACTGCCTTCTTTAATTCGTGGGTATAGTCAGCCTCTCCTTGTTTCTGAATAAGCAAATAATCGCCACCGGTCGGCCCCACCAGGCCAGTCTCCGGGCTGGGGGGATCAAGGCTGCTGACTTCCGGCAGCAGTTGAGTCACCAGGCTCACAATTTCCTGAGTGCTGGTTTGGGCCATGGTCATGAGCCTGGTCTCGTCTGACGGCACACGGCGTAGGGCACGGGCCATCTCTGCGCCGGTTTGAAAGCGCTCTTCGGGCTGCTTGGCAATCGCTTTGAGTATGATGTCGGCTACGGTCGGCGGCAAATCGGGTCGTATCTCCAGCGGCGAGGGCGGCGTGGCCCGAATATGTTTTTCGGCCGCATCCCCAATGGAGCGGATCTCAAAAGGCAAACGGCCGGTGGCCAGTTGGTAGAGCAGGATGCCCAGCGAGTAGATGTCGGAACGGCCGTCGATATCTCGTCCCCGGCACTGCTCCGGCGACATGTAGGGCAGCGTGCCCAAAACGGTATTGGTCTGGGTCTCAATGCCCCCTTCCAACAGCTTAGCCAGGCCAAAATCCGTCACCACAGCCCGAATGGGTGGCTCCCCCTCTCGTTCCGGCGCATCCAGCGGTTTTAGCATGATGTTGTCGGGTTTGACATCACGATGGATCACCCCCTGTCGGTGGGCATACCCCAGCGCTTCGGCAATCTGGGCCGTTATAATCAACGATTCTGACAGCATGATGACCCGCCCGGTTTCTTGCAAACGGCGGATATAGGTTCCCAACGACTGGCCGGGTATGTAAGACATGGCCATGTAAAGTGCGTCTGACCGGGCCCCAAAGTGATGAACTTGAACAATGGAAGGATGGTTCAGGCGAGCCGCCGCCTGGGCTTCCTGTAAAAAGCGGCGTTGAAAGTCGGGCTTACGTGCCAGCCGGGGGCTGATTTTTTTCAGGGCTATCGGCCGGTTCAAATGGATGTCATGGGCCCGGTAAACCGCGCCCATACCGCCTTCGCCCAGCAATGTCTCGATGCGGTAATTGTCTATTTGCCGTCCAATCAGGTCATTCATCATACTTGCCTGCACAGAGTATGGTCCGTCGGCCACCGTTATAGTATAAAGATGGTATGAACCATACCCTACTCACATTATACAAAAAGCACTTCATGCCGGCCGGAGGCTACCACACCATGTGCCACTACCTCTACAACCTCCACCGCCTCACCTTGCGGTCCGCCGCCCGGTTCGGCTATGAACAGCTCTACCGAGCGGACAAACTGAACGCCGGTCAACCCCTGCAAACTTTGGTATACATCGGACACAAACAGATCGCGGCCAAAGGGCCAGCCCTGACCCCGCTCGCCGCCGGTGAGGGGATTGATGAACCGGTTGAGTCGGGTCAAGATTTCGGCCTCAACGGCCGTTTGTTCCACGTCAGGATTGGCCCGTAATTGGACGCGGGCCGTTACCCAGCGGTAGACCGGGGCGTTGATGAGCAGGCGAGTCGTTAGCAGGCGTCGTTCATCCAGATAGGCCCGCAAACGCGCCTGCTGTTCATCACTCAGCCGCAGTTCATCCGGTGCCAGATAGCCCTCTGGCTGCCGCACCCGAGGCACGACCAGCACATATATCTGTCCGGGGGCTACTCGCCCCCCATCGGCCAACTCTGGTTGTAAGCAGCGGACGCGACCGATAGTGACACCCGGTGTTTGCAGGGCCAGGTCTTCAAAATCAACGGCCGTTACCGCCCGGTCTCGGTGGCGCATAATTTGCGGGGCACGGACCATAGCGTCGGCCAGCGTCTCCTCATCCAGCCCGCCCCAGGCCGGCTGCCGGTTGCTCACGCGGCTGACATAAGGAATGGCCGTCTTCAACGTGTTGATCACCCCGGTCTCCACGTTGCCTTCTTCCCCACCCCCATACCGGTATCCTTTGAAGATGAGATTGGCCCCACGCGGGGGAATTGCCCCATATAAGCGGATCGCGCCATCGGGCTGGCGCATGGCGGGACCGAAACGCAGCTCCCCGGTGACACTGTCCAGCGTATAATGGCGGCTGTTCCCGTCAGAATCGGCAAAATCTTTTACCTCCAACCAGGCCCGTGGTTCTTCACCATTGGCATGTATCAATAGATGCTCGCCCGGATGCCGATCCAGAATGGGCGTCACTTGCAGGAAAAATCGCTGCCCGGCAGAGCCATCGCTCTGGCCTAAGAATTCATCGCGCATGGTTTGGGCGTGGGTCGCCTGGATTACACCGCCATGCGTGGCTGCGGTCACCTTGCGCAGCAGCGGCGAGCCGGTGTAGGGGGTCATGCCTTCGCGCCGTTCGGCGGTTGAAATTTCTTTAACACGAACGCGCACCCAGTATAGTTTCTGGCCGTTAACAGTTTGTTGGCCCATGGGGGGCAGGTGTAGTTGAATGTGGCCGGTGCTGTTGAGAGCCCGTGTTCTGTCTGTTTCTACATGACAGAGCTGCCAGGGGCGGTCAGGTTGACCGGTAGAGGCTTCCCAAACGTAAGGGGGCAGGTCGGGATTGGGGCCGCGGCCACCGGCATTGTTCCAATCCGTTTCCAGGCGCAAAATCTGATCTCCCAGATTATTTTCAAAGCCAAAATAGAGAGCGTCATTCACCTGGGGTGTTTCTGAGAAGATTCGGAATTGCTGCTGATCGGTTAAGCCGACCGCCAGAGCCGTGATGCGTGGGGCCTGCCGGAACTCACTTTTATTTTTGGTCATCGTTTCTGACAGCACCCGCTTAAAAACGGGTGCAGTCATGGTAAAGTCTGTATCCGTGGTAAAGACGATAGAGCGTTCTGTTTCGGTTTGGGTGCTGGCCACCTCGGTGCCGGCCGGAATGGCTACTTCTGTTTCAACCGGAGCCGACAGCCAAAAGGTAACCGGCACTTTAGCCGGTATTGGGGCCTTGAGCCTGATACCCAGCATCTCCATGAATTTGATATAGTGTCGTTCCGGCACCCGGTTGAGCCGGTACAGAGTGGTCTCTGTGAGCCAGGCAAACAGTTCGATCAGCGTCACGCCCGGAT
>JAWOIM010000002.1:0-4891 GCA_046484685.1 Chloroflexota bacterium
ATCGGCCGCGGCCCCGTAACCAATACCGGTCGAAACACCGGTGATCAAGATATACCCTTTGTTTGCTTTTGTCACTATCAACCCCTCAATTAAACATTCATAACCTTCGACCGCTAAAATAAACCCAACCTATCCCCCTCACCCTTCTTACCTCTTACTTCTCACTTTTTACTTCTTACTTCTCACTCTTCACTCCATACGTTCAGCCAACGATTTTACTACGCTCAGCCCACAGCGCCCCCTTCTGCATTATAATCGGCACCAGTGTATGGATAAAAATTTCGATTGGCAAACGGAAGATACGGTAGAGTGGGACGAATTACCGCCCATTGTCCCTGCTGAAACAGAGAAAGCAACTGGCCGGCGCCGGGCACGCCCTATCTGGTGGCTGCTTCTGCTGGGTCTGCTGCTGATTGGGGGTTGGCTGGCTCTGCAGCAGATAACCACCCGTGTGGCCGAAGTAGAAGCAGAAGCCACGGCCGATTTGCTGGCCACCCACGATCTGCTGCTGCAGGCGGTCACCGACCAGGATAAAGACATTACCCGCTCCTTACTGTCGGGACGGGAGGCGGCCTGGCTGGCGGCTCAAACCGACCTGGTAGAAGCGAACGTGTGGCTGGAAAGAACCTCGCTGGGATTGGCCTACCGGGAGGCGCCGGCCACAGCCGTTACAGTCACGCTCTCCACCGATTTATTCAGCGCCGACATGGTTTACGACGTGGTGTATGAGAGCGAAACGGCCGAACCGGTCACCTTGCAACAAACGGCCGTTTACCGGCGCGGTGTCGATCGCTGGCTTTATGCCCCGCCGGAGGCCGACTATTGGGGTGACTGGCAGGAGCAGGAGTATCCCCGGCTTACCTTGACCTATCCCCAGCGGGACGCCGACCTGGCCCAACGGCTGGGCGTTGATTTAAGCCAGGCCATCACCGACCTCTGTCTGCAAGTAGAGGGAATGCACTGCCCGGCCGATTTCCGGGTTCGTCTCCGTTTGGATACGCAGCCGGAGAGTTTATTGGATTTGGCAGCGGCCATACTGCCCCCCGATCAACACGCTTACCATTACCGGCTGCCTACGCCGACCCTGGTCGGCCGGCCGCTGGATGAGGCAGGCTATGCTGCCTTGCGCCAGGGGTATACCGTGCGGCTGTTAGGCGGCCTGGTGGCCGACCAGACCAATTACACCTGCTGCCGCCAGGTAGTCCTCTTCCAGGCCCTGCTCGACTACCAGTTGAGCCAGATCGGTTTAAAAAAATGGCCCTTAAATGAGAGCCACTACCGGCAGCTTATAGACCGAGATGATCTACCGCCCGGTTTGGGTCTGGCTTATTTCTGGCGCACCGAGGGAACGGCCATATTGAGCAGTGGTGACGGCTGGCTGGTTTATCTGTTGGCCGAATACCTGCTACGCGAAGGAGATTACCGGTCGGCCGCGGCCTGGCAGCAACTGCTCGACACTCCGCAGGAACTTTACACCTTGCTGGAAACAGTGGCAATCCTGTCCCAATCTTCTCCCGGTTACCAACAAATTGCTCGCCAATTGCGGAGCTATGCCTACATTCAAACGCTGGCCCAGGAAAGTTCGGCTGAGCCACCACAGCCCCTCCCCGCCCAGGATTTACTCCTTGCTTGCCTCACATCGACTGATTATGACCCTGCCCCCACTATTCGGCTGCTGCGCTACTCACCGGCCACCGACGCCTGGCGGGTTGAAGCGGATTACACAGGCTATCCGGTGCTGTACGCCGGGCCGGATGAAGATGGGGTTATATTGCTCGATGTGGAACAATCAGGCTCGTCAGGGGAATTACGCATTTCCTGGTGGCGTGATGGAAATTTTCAGCGCCTGTCTCCTCGGGAAACAAGTATGTATATAACGGGAATGGGATCCCCAGACGGCCGTTTTCTAGTTGTCATCCAGTTTTCCACCGAATTTGCGGAAACATGGTCAAGCTGGCCCGTCCTGCTGGATCTGGCCGCCTGTGATGAGGCCGGCTGCCAAACACACCCCTTAGAAGATAGTGAAGGCGGACTGGTTTGGTCCCCCAACAGCCGGCGCACCTTGATTCTAGACGAGATAGAAATAGCCGGACCCAATACCCTTTTTTCGTTGTGGATTGGGGACGAACAAGGTCAGCCGTTGGGCCCAGCATTGGTCACAGAGGTGGGCACAGAGGTGGGCCCAGCATTGGTCACAGAAGTGGGCACAGAAGCAATCCCCCTGGCCCGCAGCCCATTTTGGGTAGATGATGAAACCTTTGGCTATGTGACGCTGGACGAAGCCGATCGGGAAATGGTAATGCTGGTCAGCGGTGAAAGCAGCCAGGTGCTAATTGAACCGGGCCGCTTTATGGATGAGTCTATCGCCTTCGTTATGGCCAACCCCCATCAGCCCCACCACTATCTGATTCAACTGCGCCATAATAACTGGGGCTCGCGCCTGGTCTCCTATAATGCCCTAACGGAGGCAATAACCGCCACTATTTCTACAGACTATAACCCCCTGCCTGTTGTTAGTGGTGATTATCTGCTGCTGTCCCAACAATCTGATAACCAACCCTACCAGTTTTTATCCGCATACAATTTACGCCAGGCCACGAGCCATACCTATGAGCTTGCTGGCAACGGCCGTCTGTTCCCTGACCGGCAGCTATCGGCGGCAGCCAGCGGCGAATGGCTGGCGCTGCTGCTAAATGAACGCACCTTGCTGCTGGCGCTGCCCCACCTCGGCTACCAGCGGCTGATTGAACACCCCAACTTGCAGAATTGTTATGGGTTGGCCTGGGTAAATTAAGTTTTATTGGTTTGTCTGCTTCATATGCTCCACCGACGCTTGCACCAGTTGGCGCAAAACGGCCGTGTCCACATCGTCAAATTTGTTAATGTACAGGCAGGATTTACCCGTCTTGTATTTGCCTAATTTCGCCAGCAGCTCACCATAGGCCTCAAAGCCGGCCATGATATACAGTGTCAGGTTGCGTTTGCGGGGGGCAAAACCGGTGAGGAACCAATCCCCTTCACGGCCGCTTTCATAGGTGTAATGGTAGCTGCCAAAACCGATCATGCTGCTGCCCCACATCCTGGCTTCTTCGCCTGTGACTTCCTGCATCAAGGCCAAAATGGCGTAACTGTCCTGCCGCTTTTTTTCATCTTCCACGCTGTCTAAGTAAGCGGATACGTCCTGGTCGGTTGGTTTTGTTTTTAGTTCGGCCATGCTGTTCTCCTTGAAATGACCATAGACCATGGACGACGGACCATAGACGATGGATTTCCACCATGATCTGTCGCACCCCTGTTGAGTGAATTTTACAGTCGCTCTAACACTTCTACCGTGCGCTCATTTTGCACATTGCCCGTATTTTTAGTCGCGGCCGGCTCAAAGAGCAGCACCTCTACTTCCCCCTCAGCCACCGGCCGGTGTTCCACGCCGCGCGGCACAACCAGCAGCTCCCCCGCCTCCAGCCAAAGCTCCTGGTCACGAAACTGGATGCACAAGCGTCCCTTTAACACCAGAAACAACTCATCCTCATCCTCATGGTGGTGCCAGACAAAGGGACCGGATAATTTGGCAATCTTGACCTGCTGCCCGTTTAGTTCGGCAATTATTTTCGGCTGCCAATGCTCGCTAAAACGGCCGAATTTTTCTTGTAAGTTTACTTTTTGTACCATAACTCACCACGATTCATTACCATTCTTCTTCCGGTAGGGCAGCCAACTGCATTTGCTTTAAAACCTGATCGACTTCAGCTTCGACTTCCGCATAAATCTCATTGAGCGCCTGGGTAACGGCTTCCTCATGTTGCGCTTCTATGAATTGGCTAACGGCCGTTGTGTATAGCTGGCTGCGGGAGATACCTAATTGTCTGGCCAACTCATCGGCCGCGTCAAAAACAGGATCGGGAGTGGTCAACAAAAAAATCCGTTCCTTCCCCAATCCGTTGTTCTCACACCAGATAATGTTCCGACCATTTCAGCAGCCCATAGCCCAAGGCCGCCACCAGAATGCCCGTAACCAAAGCCCCACCGCTGATAATCACACCCACGTCAAACCAGAACTGCTCCGGAAAGAGGCGAATCAGACTGTCGGTGCGGGCAAACACCCAGGTGCCGGGCGGGAAGAGCAGCTCGTGGAACTGCACAAAAAAGAATTCCCAGGCCAGGCCAATGAGCAGACCGATGCTGAGCAAAACGGCCGTTGTCGCCAATCCGCCATGAAAAACTGCCCGATAGGCATCGCGGCGCGAAAAAGGGCGGGCCACCAAAAAAAGTAAGCCGGCCGTCACCAGCACAATGGCAATCTGAACCACGCGCCACAATCCATCGGCCACCACCTTCACATCAATCATATGCTCAATTTCCCGCTCGTTGTAGAGGGGATCATTGCTGCCGGGCAGGCGCAGCTCCTCAAGCATAAAGATAACCTGCTCGGCCGGTTCGGGTCGCTGCATATAAGCCAGCGTGGCCTGGGCCAGGTCCAGCCGCTCTTCGTCGGTAAAACCAAATTGGTCAGAAGGAATGCGCTGGTACTCCCAGGCAGGATAATCCCACAGAATGACAGCCCGGATAGCCCCCAGACCAATCATAAAGGGCATAGCTATTACCACCAGCCAGCGTACGGCCGTTATCAAATTTGGATCATATAATAATTTTTTCATTGTACTTTTTCTGTCGTATTGCGTATTGCGTATTGCGTATGTAGAACCCTACGTACTACGCAATACGCAATACGCCCTTATTTATTCTAATCCCGGTAAACCAACCAGCCCTTCTTGCAGCAGGTAGCGCAGAACCAGGGAATCGACGATTGTTTCTACCGGGGCACGCTGGTCGGTGAAGATAACGTCGCCGGCCGTGGCCGGGACCTGGTGGGCAACGGCCGTTTCCAGTGCGG
>JAWOIM010000096.1:0-11664 GCA_046484685.1 Chloroflexota bacterium
TGAGAAAAACAGGCAAACCAAAGAGTTGGATCGCGTCACGGATGTTGGGAAAAGCGGCCACCACCCCAAAAGCCAGAAAAAAGAGCAAAACCAGCAGCGGCGTGTTACGCATCAGGTCCACGTACCACTTAGCCACATTGCTGATTAGCCAGTTGGGTGATAGACGGGCAATACCGGCCAAAACACCCAGAATGGTAGCGGCAAGAATCCCCCAAATGGAGACTTTGATCGTATTTAAAACACCTACCTTGAGGGCATCGGCGTAAGAATCACGGGACGAATATTCGGTAAAAGAGACTTCGCCAATATCAAACTGGGCTTCTAAGCTTAAAAAATCGAAGGCGCAGCGAAAACTGGAACTGCCATCCCGACACAAAAACTGATTCTCACCCAAACGACCCAAATTTTGAGCGATGTTGCTGCAGATAGTACCGAATAAAAAGACAACAAAAATCAGAAAGGCAATTTGAGCTAAGACACCAAGAACGCGAATGTCCCGCCAGAAGGGAATCACACCACCCTGAGGCGACGATCTGGGGCTTTTGTCGTTCATAGAAGCCACCTTTGTGTATTGTTCTAAAAAGTTAGGCTGGCCCTGGGGCCAGCCTAACTTTCAACTAACTTATAGATTTAACGGAACGGCGGGGAGTAGATCAGGCCGCCATCGGTGTATTGTGCATTTAAGCCACGGGGCAGGTTGAAAGGGGTGTCGGGACCCAGGTGGCGATCATAGATCTCACCGTAGTTACCAACCTGGCTAATGATCTGGTAGCAGAAGTCATTATTCAGACCCAGCTCACGGCCCAGGTCGCCGGTTTCACCCAGCATGTTTTCGATAACCGGGTCGCCACTGCCCAGGAAGCTGTCGACGTTGTCAGAGGTGATCCCCAGCTCTTCAGCCTGGAAGGTGCAGTTGATGCTCCAAACGACAATGTCGAACCATTGGTCGTCGCCATGACGGACCAGCGGACCGAGCGGCTCTTTGGACATGGTGACGTCGAGGATGACGTGTTCATCGGGATTGGCCATCAAAATCTGCTGGGAAACCAAACCGGATTTATCGGTGGTGAACCCGTCACACTGACCGGCATCGTAGGCTTCGCGGGTGCCGTCAGCATCAGCAAAGACAACCGGGGTGAAGGGGATGTCTTCCGCCAGGAAAACATCGGTCAGGTTTTTCTCAGTGGTGGTACCGGACTGCACACAGATGGTGCCGCCGGCCAGGTCTGCCAGGGAGTTGATGCCATCGGCGGCTCGCACCATCATGCCCTGGCCATCGTAGAAGGTGATGGGAGCAAAGTTAAAGCCCAGCGCGGTGTCACGGCTGAGAGTCCAGGTGGTATTACGGCTCAGCACGTCAACTTCACCGGTTTGCAGCACGGGGAAACGCTCGGCGGCGGTGGTGGGACGTACTTCCACGGCCGAAGCGTCACCCAAAACGGCCGCAGCCACAGCCCGGCAAAAATCAAGGTCAAAGCCTTCAAATTCGTTGGTATCGGGATTCAGGTAGCCGAAGCCGGGCACGGCCTGGTTGCCGCCACAGCGCAAAGTGCCGCGATCACGAACGGTCGATAGGGTCGCGCCGGTCACAACGGGAGCGGGGGCCGCATCAGCGCCTTCGGCGGGAACTTGTACTTCAACAATACGAGTTACTTCAACTTCTACTGTCTGGCCATCGCCACAGGCGACCATGACAAAAGCGAGAACCATAGATAGGGTTACTAATAAAATACGTTTGGCAGACATTTTTTCTCTCCTCCAAAATCGGGTAATGGAACTAAATCTATTAGGGCAGGCAACAGGAGATTGGATCATCTCATGTTTGCCCATGTTGTAGGGGAAACTGTTGGTCAAATTGAGCTATAGCTAACACCTCCTTTCCTTATACGATATACGATACGAACTGTAATACCAGGGTTGTTGCCAATAATGATCAGGGCATTTGTGTCAGCATTAGTTTGCTGAACCCACCTCATTTCCCTGACTTTGGCTTGTCTACATGTAATACATTCTGGATTGTTTGGACAAGGTTTCAAGTCCAAATAGTACTGCTGACCTAGCAAAAATGTAGGGGATAGTATAGCGGTCAGAATGAAATGGTCAAGTAGTTTTTTATTTAGCGGTCGGCAAGCTGCTGCCAGGCGCGGCGATATTTGGCCAGGCGCGGCATATCTTCAGGCTGCACCCGGTCCATACGGGTTAGATCCATATTGTGGCGCAGGTCGGCCAGTTTGACTTTGCGCGCCAGGGGATTGGGGCGCAGCCGCTCAATGTAGCTGTCATACTCCATTTCATTTTTGTCATGGCTGAGCAGATCAACAGCTTCGGCGATATGGGCGGGCAAATTGAGCCGCTTCTGAAGCTGTTCAATGGTCATGTCGGAATCTTCGATGGTGTCGTGCAAAACGGCCGTTATCTGCTCATCGTCAGTATCCATCTGCATCATCAGGGTCAGCGGGTGTAAAATATAAGGACGGTCGGCACGGTCGGTCTGGCCGGCGTGGATTTCCAAAGCCAGGCTGATCGCATTTTCGAGTAAAGACATGGCAACCTCCAATTTATCAATTACGAATTATGAATTACGAATGACGAAGTGAGCGAGCCAATTGCCCATCTGGGCGGTTGGCGTCACAATAGAGGCAAGGGTATCATGAATACCTCTTTTAAGCATACCCGCCCTCTTGGATGGTTTACTATGTGAGGGGCATTTACAAAGTTCAACAGGGCCAGACACACCATGACAGATAAATTAGCCGCCCGTCGTCTGTCGTCCGTGGTCCATGGTCCTTTTTGTAGGAAAAGATAACATGGACACAACAGCAGCAACGGCCGTTCTCCACACCCTCATACAGGGCAACCAGCTCAAACGGACCGCCCGCACCGGCTGGGGCCAGCGGGGCGTGGTCCCTGCCGAAGATGTGGCCGCCCACAGCTATGGCGTCGTTTTCACGGCCCTGGTGCTGGCCCAGGTCAGCGATGAAGCGGTCGATTTAGGGCGCACATTGGCCATGGCCACCCTCCATGACCTACCCGAAGGGCTAACCAGCGACATCCCATCCCCCGCCTGGCGCTACCTGCCGGCCGGGATCAAAATCGACGTGGAGCGCCGGGCCATGTCCGAAATCCTGGCCAATGCCCCCTACCGGGATACACTGCTGGCTCTGTGGGAAGAGCTGCACAGGGCCGAAACGGCCGAAGCCCGCCTAGTCGATGATGCTGACAAGCTCGATCTTTTCCTGCAAGCGCTGATGTACGAACAGCAAACCGGCAACCAACAGTTGGCCGAATTCTGGGCCGTATCCTACCAGTTCTACACACCGCAGGCACAAGCGATTTATGCGCTGCTGCGCGAGCAAAGGCAAGGATAGACGAAGGACGAAAGACGGACGACGGCGGTTTTTTCCGTCCTCGGTCTTCCGTCCTCCGTCAAATGACAATACCCATGACCGAATACCGTAAAATCTACAACCTTACCCAAGACAAACTGCTGCTGGCCCGCGCCAAATGGTGCGACGGCTTTGGCAGCAAGCTGCGCGGCTTTACCTTTCGCCGCCACCTGGCCGCCGACGAGGGGCTGGTGCTGGTAGAAGCCCACGATAATCGGGTCAGCACCGGCATCCATATGCTCTTTGTCTTTTTTGACCTGGCCGTCATCTGGGTCAATAATGAAGGGCAGGTGGTCGATACCGTCCTGGCCCGTCCCTGGCGGCCGGCCTATGTGCCCCAGGCCCCGGCCCGCTATGTAATTGAAGGCCATCCTCGTCTGTTATCAGAAGTGGCGGTCGGAGATTATGTAGAATTTTTAAGTAACGGATAGTCTATGACAAAACGAATCAACTTATTACCCTGGCTTTTCTACTTGTTCCTGGTAGCCGCCCTGGCGCTGCCGGTGCTGGCACAGAATGAAACCCCGACCGGCGAGAACGCTATTCCCCTGGTTCACACAGTTCAAGAGGGGGAGAATTTGACCTATATTGCCGAGCAGTACGGCGTGACCGTAGCCGATTTGCTGGCGGTTAACGGCTTGAGTGAAGAAGCGATTCTGTGGGTAGGGCAAGAGCTGTTTATTCCTGGGGGTGAAGGGGAAGCGGTAGTCACCGCCTACACAACCGTATTCGGCGACAGCCTCCCCACCATTGCCCGCAGCTACAACACCGATCTGAGTAACCTGCTGGCCACCAACCGGCTTATCAACCCCCATTACCCGCTGCGCCTCGGCCAGCGCCTGACCGTGATCAGTCGTACCGGTTCGACGGCCCCATCCCCTCCCCTCACCGGACAGCCCCATCTGGTTGAGCCGGGCGACACGCTGCTGACCATTGCTGCCCAACATGACCTGCCGCCCCTGCATATTGCCACGGCTAACGGGCTGGATTATCCCACCTATCTCTATCCGGGGCAGCGGCTGCGTATTCCTGGTGGGGAGCAAGTGTATCGGGAGTTGCCGGGCAGTTGGGTAGATGTGGCGGTACGGCCGTTACCCATTCGCCCCGGCCAAACGCTATCTATCTACGTGGAAAATGTAGCCGACGGCCAACCCAGCGGGCAACTGGCCGGGCAGACCCTACAGTTCAGCCCGCACGATGAGGGGCATGTGGCCCTGATCGGCTTCGACGCCTTTACCGAGCCAGGGGAGTATCTGCTAGAGTTAAGCGGTCCTGACACCCTGGCCTGGGCCACGCTGCGCCAGACGTTGTCCCTGCAGCCGGCCGACTACGGCACTGAATTGATTCCCGTGCCCGAGGAGCTAGTTCCCTTGTTAGAACCATCGATACGGGAAAATGAGGATGCTTTTCTGGCCACCATTTACACCCAGTATGAGCCGGAACAGCTTTGGGATGGACTATTTCAAGTCCCTGTGACCAACACCATTGTGACCTCTCCTTATGGCAACAGTCGTTCCTATAACGGCGGGCCTTTCGACATCTTCCACACCGGTGTGGACTTTGGCGGCACCATCGGTACGCCCATAGTGGCCCCGGCCAGCGGCGTGGTTGTCTACATCGGCAACCTGGAACTGCGCGGGCGGGCCGTGATTATCAATCACGGCCGCGGCGTCATGAGCGCCTACTTCCACCTCTCCGACATCTTTGTGGCCCAGGGAGACAGCATAACGCCCGGCCAGGTTATCGCCGCCGGCGGCTCGACCGGCCTGTCGACCGGTCCTCACCTCCATTGGGATTTACGCATTATGGACATCCCCGTTAACCCTCTGCAATGGACAGAAACAGCGTTTCCCTAGGGGTTACCGGTTATCCGTTATCCGTTATCCGTTATCGGTTCACCGTTTACTGATTACCGTTTTCCGTTTTTCGTTTTTTCCGTTTTCCGTTAAATTGTCAGCAGTCGGTCAGGATGATATAATTTCTTTCTGTTATTATTGACTGATAGGAGTTTGATGTGATTCAAGCCCAAATTCAAACAAATTCATATTGGGGATCCGAGTTCACCCTTACCGAAGCTGACATAGAGCAAATATACAACCATCTGCTTGAGGTTGAACGGCCGCAAACGATCCGGGATATCGCCCAGGTCATTATGACCCATCGGGTACAGCAGAGTATACAACAGACCAAAAAGCAGTTGGCCGGTCGCATCATCTACCAGCCTCAAAACAGCTATGACATTGACCAGGAACTGGTCTTTCCCCAGGCTAAATTTGCTCACGGCGCGGTAACGGCCGTTCGTGAAGGCTATAATCCTGAGTATGGCAAATTCGACGTGATCAGCGTTAACATCAACAGCAAAACACGTGAATTCGCCGCCGGCCTGATTGCCGAGCACCCCTTAAATTTTGAGGACGAAGAAGAGGCCGTTGCCAGGCTGCTGGACGTTGATCTGGAAACATTGTACGAAACCCATTTGCATACCGTCATCGACAAACTGCAGCCGGAGTTAGAGCAGCGCTCCGAATTTGTACGCCTGGGCCAGGACTGGTTTGTGAAAGCATTGATGGCCGAGGTTAATATTGGCCACCTGCATCTGACCGAAGCCGTCCTGGAAATCAATGAGGGGGGGCCGCTCTCCCCCGAAGACATTTTGCCCCATCTGGATATGGATGAGGGCATCGACAAATCGGTGCAGCGTTTTTCGCTCAACTACGCCATGCAGCAAGACAAACGGTTTGATGAAATTGCACCCAAAGGGGAAGTATCCTGGTTTTTGCACCGGCTGGAGCCGGAAGGAGTGCGCCAAACCCCAGAGCGACTGGTTTATGAATCAATCCCTCATGATCGGCCGCTGCTCAATCCGCAACTGCTATCCCTGGAGCGAGAGTTAGCCGATGAGTGGTCGGAAATAAAACCGTTGGCCCAGGCCGAACCGGTTCAGTTAACCTTGATCTACCCGCACCGTTGGGCCGGTACGCTGCCCCTTAACAGCCGCACGCGCCCACTTTTCCCGCCCAGTCGTTCGCCCCGCCAGCGCATCATTTTTCTCGATGCCGAAACGGAAAAGGAGATTGCGGTCTGGGTTGTTCAGGAACAGCGCTACATCTATGGTCTGGCCGATTGGTATGAAGAATACAAGATTCCGGTTGGTGGCTATATTCAATTAAGCCCCGGTCCGGAAGCAGGCGTGGTTATGCTGGATTATGGCCGGCGCCGGGCACAGCGAGAGTGGGTCCGGCTGGCACATGTCACCGATAACCGGATACAGTTTGAACTGATGCGCCGTTCAATTAGTTGTGATTATGATGATTTGATGGTAATAGGTACGGATGTGGTGGCGGCCATCGACGCCTTGTGGCGCCGGGCAGAATCCCACCAGCGCTCAGTAGCCTCTTTGATCGGCGAGATATTTCCGCCGTTGGCTTCGCTAACACCGCAGAAGACCGTGCACGCTAAAACCCTGTACAGTGCCATTAACCTGCTGCGCCGGATTCCGCCGGGTCCGTTATTTGCCGAACTGGTACGCCATCCGGCTTTCCAGGCCGTTGGTGACCATTATTGGCAGTTTGACCGTGAACGCTGGCAAGAGGAGAGAAACTAAGTTGTCTACGATGCCCCGCCCAAAATTAAGCCCCGCTATGTTAAAGCGACCCACGGCTGATACCAAGTTCCACATTGACTATGATTGGTGGGAGCAGTCGAACCTGGATCTGAAAACATACCTGTTTGCCAGCTTGCCGGTCACAGAAGAAACGGCATCCATTAATACAGAAGCAGAACTGGTTGACTTAATCGACATGAAGACGGGTGAAGTACGCCAGGTCGATGGCTTCCAATACCTGGTTCAGACCTATTTTCGACAACTGCCGGATGATTTTGCCAGCCGCATGTCGGTGGTGGATGCCGTTTTTTGTGTCCTGCTGGCCAACGGCAATCACCCCATGACGGCGCAAGAGATTGCCGAGAGAGTGAACCGCCCGGCACAAACGATTTTGCGTACGTTTGGGGGCTCAACGGTCTATCAAGGCATTCGACCGCTGTTTGACGATGAGTAAGGGGAGCATCCAGATTCATGTCAAACTGTACGCGCTGCTGCGCCAATACCGGCCGGAAACGGCCGTTGGCCTGCCCCACCACCCCTTTACCCTGACCTTACCCCCCAACACCACCATCGCCGGCCTGGCCCACCACCTGGGGATTCCCGACGGCTTTGTCAATGCGGCCGCAGTGAACAAAACGGCCGTTTCGCCCACGACCCCCTTAAACGACGGCGATGAGGTCAGCCTCTTTCCGCCTGCGGCCGGTGGGTAGTAGGGATTGGGGAATGGGGGTTGGGGATGCACCTATTCCTCCCCGAAATTTTGCAAATCTGCCGGCCTATTGACGCGCCCCCCATTCACGATTAAAATCAGGAAGCGAAAAAAGGCTGAAGATAAGATTATGCCCACGTAGCTCAACGGACAGAGCGCCAGTCTTCTAAACTGGATGTTGCAGGTTCGAATCCTGCCGTGGGTACTGATTCGTAGTGCGTAGTTTGTAGTACGTAGCGAATTGTCTACGCACTGCGAACTACGCACTATATGTTTGAAGCAAACACCTGGACGCTATGATACTCATCACGGGAGCCACCGGCTTTTTGGGCCACAATCTAGTACCACGTTTACATCGGGCCGGTTATGGGCTGCGAGCGCTGGTACGGCCGCACAGCGACGTCACCTTCCTCCAAGAGTTAGGCGTCGAACTGGCCTACGCCCCCGACATCAGCGATACCGATGCCTTGATGGCCGCCTGCCAGGGGTGCGATACTGTCATTCACGCCGCCGGCCTTTTTCGCTTTTGGGGCGACTTGCCCGACTTCTGGCGCACCAACGTGGGCGGTACGGCCGCTGCCTTAGAAGCGGCCAGCGCGGCCAACGTCAAACGCTTCATCCACATCTCTACCCTGGCCGTGGTGGGCAAAACGCCGTCCCAGGCCATCATCACCGAAGAAACAGCCTGCCGGCCGCAAGAACATTACCAGCGCACCAAGTATGAAGCGGAACAACTGGCCCTTTCTTTTCATGAAGCGGGGCGGCTGCCGGTGGTGGTGCTGCGGCCGGGTGCTTTTTACGGACCCTGGGGACGTTACGCCTTTAACCGCCTCTTTTTTGAAGAACCGCTGCGGGGCTGGCGCATTAAGGTAGACAACGGCCGTTACATCACCTTCCCCGTTTTTGTGGCCGATGTGGCCCAGGCCATTATGCTGGCGCTGGACAACGGGCAGCCGGGCCAGATTTACAACATCTGTGGCCACTCGCTGGACCACAACACCGTCAACGCCATTGTCAGCGACCTGGCCGGCATTGGCCACTGGCGCTTCAACATTCCGCGCCAGTTGGTCCTGGCCCTGGCCGCCACCTGGACTTTCCTCTCCCACTTTACCGGACGCGAACCCTTTTACCCCATCAACATGGAACCCTACGTCTTCCAGGATTGGCACGTCAGCATCGCAAAAGCGGAGCAGGAATTGGGCTTTAGGCCCACCTCCTTCGCCAGCGGGGCTAAAGAGACGCTGGCGTGGTATTGGGCGCAGGGGATTTTGAAACGAAAAACGTGAAGCGTGAAACGTGATGAGTGAAACGTGATGAGTGAAACGTGATGAGTGAAACGTGATGAGTGAAGACTCACGCCTCAGGTTACCTATTATGAAATTATTTACTGTGGAGCAGATGGTTGCGGCCGAAAAAGCGGCTGATGCCCAGGGGATAACCTATGACCGGATGATGGAGACGGCCGGCCGCCGTCTGGCCGAGGCCATCAGAGAACGGTATGAGGTGGTGGAGCGGTGCGTCCTGGTCCTGGTGGGACCGGGCAACAACGGCGGTGATGGACTGGTCGCCGGTCGTTATCTGGCTGAGGCCGGAGCCAAAGTCGCCTTTTACCTGGTAAAAGCACGTGACCCGGCTCAAGATAATAATTTGGCCCAGGTAGCCGGACAGCCACAGCAACTTATGGCTGAAGACGAAGAGTTTGCCTGGTTGACGGCCTACTTACAAACGGCCGATTTCCTCGTCGACGGGCTGTTGGGTACCGGCGTCTCGCGCCCTATTGATGGGAAAATGGCCGATTTGCTGCACGTAATAACGGCTGTTTTGCAGCAGCGCCGTGAGCAACATACCATGCCTTCGCCCCTCATCAACCCGGCCCAACCCGATCCCCTCCCGGCCCCGCCGCTTACTATTATCGCCGTCGATTGTCCCAGTGGCCTCAACTGTGACACAGGCGCGCTCGACCCGCTGGCCCTGACCGCCGCCCTGACCGTCACCTTTGCCGGCCCTAAATGGGGCCATTTCCTCTTTCCGGGGGCCGGGTCCTGCGGCATATTGGCCGTGGCCAACATCGGCATTCCGGCCGACTTGCCGGCCGTGGCCACCATCCAAACAGAAGTAGCCACGGCTGAATTAGCTCGCCGCCTGCTGCCGCCCCGACCTGCAGACGGTCACAAAGGAACCTTTGGCAAGGTGCTGGTCGTGGCCGGTTCCCACCGCTATTGGGGTGCGCCCTTTTTGTCAGCGCTGGGAGCACTGCGGGCCGGGTCGGGGCTGGTCGCTCTCTGCGTCCCGCAAATGATTCAGGCCACCATTGCCGGCCAACTGCCGGAAGCGACCTTTGTGCCGGTAGCGGATGAAGCGTTGCTGGGGGGAGAAACGGCCGTTTCCCTCCATCAAGCCGCCGCCGATTACGACGCCATCCTCATTGGCCCCGGCCTGGCCGACGCCGCCGATTTTATTCAGACCTTCTTTGATGCAAATCGGTCTGACCCACTCCCCCCGCTGGTCATCGACGCCGACGGCCTGAACCAACTGGCTGCGCTCGACGACTGGCCCTCCCGTTTACCTCCCCACTCAATTCTCACCCCCCACCCCGGCGAAATGGCCCGGCTGATGGGGCTGCCGCTGGCCGAGTTGAAGCAGCAAAACCGCATCGAACTGGCCCAGACACAAGCCCAAACGTGGCAGCATATTGTGGTCCTCAAAGGGGCCTATACTATTGTGGCTGCTCCTGACGGCCGTTGCACCATTATCCCCTTTGCCAACCCCGCCCTGGGTACGGCCGGATCGGGTGACGTGCTGGCGGGCTTCCTGCTCAGTCTGTTGGGGCAAGGCGTGGAGCGGTATGAAGCGGCCGTTCTTGGCTGCTACCTGCACGCCCTGGCCGGCTCACTCACCGGCCACGCCAGCGGCGTCCTGGCCCGTGACATTGCCGCCAAGCTGCCGCAAGCCAGACAACATTTGATAAATTTTGAGCGTGATGCGTGAAACGTGATACGTGATATACAAGTCCTCACGTATCACGTTTCACGCATCACGTTTCGGAGGTATCCATGACCATAACCACAAAAATCCCCGTTGGCGTTTTGGGCGCAACGGGCACGGTGGGGCAGCGTTTTGTGCAGTTGTTGGCCCATCACCCCTGGTTTGAAGTAACGGCCGTTACCGGCTCAGAACGCACGGTGGGACGGCCGTATCAGGCAGGCGTCCTGTGGAAAATTGAAGGGCAGCCGCCGGCCGCTGTCGGCGAACTGATTGTGCAGCCTACCACCACCAATCTAGCCCTTGAGGGACAGCCGCCCCTTCTCTTTTCGGCTCTGCCCACCGAACTGGCGCGAGAGCTTGAGCCGGCGTTTGCGGCGGCCGGCTTTGCCGTTTTTACCAATGCCTCTCCCTTTCGCCTGACGCCCGACGTGCCCCTGCTCATCCCCGAAGTCAACCCCGACCACCTGGGCCTCATCGACACGCAGCGGGCCAACCGGGGCTGGCCCGGCTTTATTGTGGCCAACGCCAACTGCTCTACCACCAGCGCCATTTTGCCCCTCAAAATCTGGCAGGCTGCCTTTGGCCTGGAAGCGGCCCTCATGGTCACCATGCAGGCTATCTCCGGCGCCGGCTACCCCGGCGTGGCCTCGCTGGATATCATGGACAACGTGGTGCCCCACATCGGTGGTGAGGACGGCAAGCTGGAGTCGGAGCCAAAGAAGCTGCTGGGCAGGTTTGCTGCCGGCCAGGTGACCTGGGCCGATATTAAGTTGAGTGCCCAGGCCAACCGGGTGCCGGTGGTGGACGGCCACCTGGCCAGCGTATCGGTCAAATTGGGGCGCAGCGTGAGTGCAGAGGAGGGTATTGCCGCTCTTCAAGACTGGCAGCCGGCTGCCATCTACCGGGAACTGCCGTCGGGGGTGGGACGGGGGGTGCGCCACCCCCCCCACCCCCACCCCCCCCCCACCCCCCCGGACCCG
>JAWOIM010000108.1:0-7721 GCA_046484685.1 Chloroflexota bacterium
TGGCCGTGGTGGCTGCCTCTGGATGGTGGATAGTAATGATAGCGGCATAAACGGCGGGTTGGATTTTCTCACTCATAAATAGATCACATACCTTTTGTTCATGATACCCTGCAACAAGGTCAGGGCAAGCTGTGAAACGGGATGCGTGAGGAGTTCACTCGTCACGTTTCACGGTTCTAATTCAATCACAATCTGGCATAATTGACTGTTGGCCAGACGTACATTGTTGTTATCGACGGCAATTAGCCGCACTTCGTAGTGCCCGGAAGGGTAGCCGCTGGTGTCCCAACGTCCCAGTTCACCAAAGAGCATGCTTTGTCGCCATTCTCGGAGCAACTGCCAGCTACTACCCCCCAGCAGCCGTCCTTCCAGCCGGTAGCGGTGGGCCTCAGGGTGTTCGGCCGTACCGATGAAGGTGATCGGGCCGGGTGCGATACGAGCATTGGCCTGCGGCAGCAGCAGCCGCAGGCCAGGGTCAGGACAGGCAGCCACGTTTGTCTCTTGCAGCGTTTCGGTGGCCAGGCTGCTCACAACTTGCTGCAGATGATCGACCTGCCGGTTTAGACTGGCCAGCCACAGGCCCAGAAAGAGGAATAGCAAGAGCAAGAAAGCAGCGCCGCCAACCGCCGGCCAGGGCCCATACTGCGCCAGCCATGAGTGGCTGACCACAGCAGCTTGCCGGGAACGGGCGGGGGGAACGGGTGGGGGCATGTCATGGTAAACGGCCGTTTTTATCACCCGCCACTCAATTACCGACTCTGATGACTCATCAAGCAGCTCATAAAAGCCGGGTAGAGCAGTTAGTTCACCCTCTTGCCAGCCAAAAAAGCAGCCCTCGCGCCGCAGTGGGTCCAGTACCAGCCCTACATGCCAGGGCAGCGTAAACGCCGCCGAATGGACCACCACATCATCACTGGAATAAAAGGCCCCCAGGTCCGGGTGGGTATGAAACCAGCCTACCATGTCCAACTGCGGGTATTGATCGGCCTGTGCCTGCTGCAGGGCCATCCAGGAATCGGCCGAAAAGGTAAAGTGAAGCGGCCCATGATCGCGGCTAACGGCCGGCAGAACGGCCTTAACCTCTACGTAAAGCCGCTCACCATGCCGGTAAGCCTGCCCCAGCAGTGCCCCGCCCACTTCGCGTCCCGTATCACTCAGGCTATGGGCCTCAATCTGAGCCAGCGCGGCCTGCGTTACAATGATGCACAACTGCTCCGGTGTACGGCCGTGCAGTTGGCATTTGTTGGCCAGCGGTGGCTGACGCTGCGGCAGGCGGTAGCTGGGGTTGGCGTCCGCCCTAGAGGAAGTTGATGTCGAGGTCATCCACTTCCTCCTCCCCAAGTTTGATCAGGTCGGCCAGGGATTGCCCTTTGAGCGGCCGGCGATCAATGGGAAAGATGGCTTTCTGCCTCAGTGCCCAGGCCGCCGCTTTCGAGTTCATCGGATCCTTGGGGTCAAAGTTCTTGTATTGAATCATTTCCCCCAGGGTCAGCAGCATCTCATCCAGCGTTTTGGCCGGCCACCAGGCCCCAATGCAGACCGCCCCTGTGACGTGAATGTTGGGGTGAAAAATAGGGGTTAGCCATTTTAATTGAGGCTGCTTCAAAGGATACTCAGCATGGAGGTATAGGCTGACCTCATGGGCTTCCCGGTAAACCGGATCGCCGTTAGGGCGCAGCTTTTCCACCCCTTTGCAAGTAAAGCGGATCAGATACCGTTCCGGTGGTTTGGCCTCGGTACTGAGAATATGGATGAGTTCGCTGCGGTTGACCAGGTCGCGCACACGATCATAATCGTTTCGCAGTCGGGTTTCACGAAAATCAAAGGACATGGGTTTTATCCGTTATTGGGTGCAGAATGCAGTTCGTGAAGCGTGATGCGTGAAACCCTTCAACTGCGTTCAGGGCAAGCTGTGAGGATTTTTCAATCACGTTTCACGTTTTACGTTTCACGCACCGGCTGTCACTTCCGGGAACAGACTCAGAATATCGTCTTCGCTGACGCCGGCGTCGGACAGTGATTCGTCATCGGCCAGACGCTTGCCGGAAGAACGGTGATCCAGGCGATAGGTAATGGGGTTAGCGCCTTGACTGGTGGGCAGGCCCATTTTTGTCACCAGGGCCGGAATCAGCCGCCGCATGGGTACGTCATTGGGCAGTTCGACCGGCGTTTTCTTGGAACCGGTGGGGTCATAAATAATTACTTTAATGCTAGCCATCTGTTTAGCCTCCAAATAGATTGTTGTGGGTTGCTGCGATTTCTATCGCGCTCTAAGTCACCTTTCAATACGCACTTACTGTGGCAAAGTTGCAAAGGGGTAGCGTTGTGAGTTGCGGCTTGTAAATAAATGATTCATCACTCGCTATCTACGCGCGTCCTGTGCTAAAATACCCGTATGAGTATAAATGAAAATAAGCAACTAATTGTTATCGGCGGCGGCCTGGCCGGAACGGAAGCGGCGTGGCAGGCGGCCGAGGCCGGTTTGTCGGTCCAATTATATGAGATGCGTCCCAATAAGACGACCCCAGCTCATGTAAGCAATGACCTGGCGGAGCTGGTGTGCAGTAACTCCTTGGGGTCAGTTATTCCCCATAAGGCTCCCGGTCTGCTTAAGGCCGAGATGCGCGGCCTGGGGTCATTGATTCTGGCCTGTGCCGAAAAAGCGGCCGTTCCTGCCGGTTCTGCACTGGCCGTGGATCGGGAGCGTTTTGCCGAGTTGGTGACAACGGCCGTGGCCAACCACCCCCGCATTCAGCTTATCCGCGAAGAAGTAACCACCATCCCCGACGGTCCCACCATCATTGCCAGCGGCCCCCTTACCTCCAGCCCCTTGGCCCAGGCTATTGCCCGCCTTAGTGGGCAGGAATACCTTTACTTTTACGATGCCCTCTCTCCTATTGTGGCTCATGAGAGTATTAACCTGGACGTTGCCTTCCGCCAGTCCCGTTACGATACTGGTGAGCAGGACGATGGAGATTATATCAACTGCTCGCTCAACAAGGAAGAATATACCGCCTTTTATGAGGCTCTACTGGCTGCAGAGCAGATTACGCTGAAGCAGTTTGAGCGTGAAGACCCCCACTTTTTTGAGGGCTGTATGCCGATAGAAGCCATGGCCCGGCGGGGTGAGGACGCGCTCCGTTTTGGCCCTATGCGGCCGGTGGGCCTGATAGATCCACGGACGGGGAAACGGCCGTATGCCATCGTTCAACTGCGTCAGGATAACCTGGCCGGCTCTTTGTACAATATCGTTGGCTTCCAGACAAACCTGCGCTGGGGTGAGCAGCGGCGCGTTTTGCGTCTTATTCCCGGCCTGGAGCAGGCGGAGTTTATGCGTTACGGGATGATGCACCGCAATACTTACATCAACGCCCCGGCCATGCTCCAGCCCAGTTTGCAATATCGTGGCCGGTCTGATCTCTTTTTTGCCGGGCAGATTGTGGGGGTAGAAGGATACGTGGGAAATGCCGGTACAGGCTTGTTGGCCGGAATCAACGCCGCTCGCCTGCTGTCGGGCACGCATCCCGTCATTTTGCCCACCAACACCATGCTGGGCGCACTCTGCCACTACGTCACCCACGCCGAGGTGAAAAACTTCCAACCCATGAAGGCCAACTTTGGTCTGTTCCCGCCGCCGCAGCAGCAGATGGGCAAGCGGGAACGGTACGAATGGTACAGCGAACGTGCCCTGACCGCCATGCGACGCTTTGCTCGTGATTATAATTTGCCCTTTGACCGGCAAGCGGCTGAATCTAATGTGTTGGTAGAGGAGATAATGGGATCGTTATCTTAGGAGCACAGCTGATTGACTAACAAAACTTATCTAACCACAGAGAACACGGAGAGCGCAGAGAAAAATAAAGGAGAAATCTCTGCGTCCTCTGCGCTCTCTGCGGTAAAAAATGAGATGTGTCAGTCAACCAGGGGGCAGAGGGAAACTGCATGTTTTAATTTTTGTAACTATACAGCATCTCAAGACCTGACAGGTTTTTAACGAGGCGCTGGGCAATTTCACAGTCTGGTAGAAACCTGTCAGATCTGTATAGTTACTAATTTTTTACGACCAATTCACATGCATTCATTGTATGATTCAGGCACAATTAGGAGATACATTCATCTTGTAGTGCCCAAACGCACTACGCACTATCTCTGAGGTACCATCATAGTGATCTACATGGAAGCAGTTGGGAGTGTCATTTTGACCGATGAATTAACCACATGGCTTCGGGCCGAAACCGAAGCTCTCTGCCGCATGACGTTGGAGCGAGCACCTAACCTGCTGCCTGACCAGGATGACATAGCCGATTTTTTAGATGTGATTGTCAACCATGTGAGGGCACCTCGTGACGTACAATTTTCTAGTGTGCAGAATTGGGCCTATATTCATATTGGCCAGGACCCGCTGTTAGCCAGCAACTGGGTCACTCTGCTGCGCGTCATTAAGACGGAAATGGGCGAGCGGCTGGAAATGGATTTCCCGGCCGACGTGGCCTTGCACCATTGGCGGCAGCTAGACGATCTCTTCACCTTTGCTCTGGTAGAGACCAGTCAGTTGGCTCGTGATGAAGATCGGGCTACCATGCTGGAGCATATGGTCAAACTGCGTAAACAAATGGCGCGGCTGGAACGAGCTAAAACAGATTTTGTTTCTGTAGCTGCCCATGAGCTGCGTACACCCCTTACCATTCTGGAAGGGTATGTCAAAATGCTGCATGTCGAAATCGGGGAAGAGTCGGCGCTGCGTATGTATGTGGATGGTCTGGCCAACGGCACGGAGCGGATGCAGGAAATCATTGGGGATATGATTGATGTGTCGCTGATTGATTTGCAATCATTTGGTCTCAATTACCAGCAGTTTTACCTGGAAAAGATTATATTGATAACGGCCGATAATCTAGACAAATATTTTCGAGAGCGCCACGTTGATTTGATTGTCACTCCACCAACAGTCGAGCAGCTCCGCATTTTTGGCGATCCGATCCGCCTTGTTAAAGCGTTGTCTAAGGTGTTATTAAATGCCTTGAAATACACGCCAGATGGGGGTCAGGTGCAGGTTTTTACCGAATTAACGCGCCAGGATGAGGCCAATGACGATGTATCGGGCTACATTGATATTCGCATACAGGACAGCGGCATCGGTATTCCTGCGGATGATCTGGAAAATATTTTTGACAAATTTACCAGTGGCTCTGACGTCAATTTGCATTCGTCGGGTAAGATTAAGTTTAAGGGTGGTGGGCCAGGTTTGGGATTACCTATTGCCAAGGGTATTATAGAGGCGCATGGGGGCCGTATTTGGGCCGAAAGTGCTGGCTATAGTGAGCAAACGCTGCCGGGCAGCACCTTTCATGTTGAATTACCCCTCTGGCGCCACGAGCCGGCCATTATGGGCACAGAGGAAAACCGGTAATTGGTATTCAGTGAACAGCAGTTAGGGTTCATCCAAAATTAGCTTTTGACTTTTGGTTTGTAGTAACCGCTACTTCGGCTGCGCTCAGCACATGTTTAGCGGGGAGGACGGCTGAAGCCGCCATTACAAACTTGTTTTTGATTCAACCCTTAGTTGGCGCAGGTTGTTTTAAGCAGTACCCATCACATTTTACACATCAGGAGGTATCACAATGGATGTCACTCTAGAAACGGCCGTTTCCCATGTCACCGTTTATCCTGATCGGGCACGGATAACGGTGCAGTCAATGGCTCGCCTGGAAGCAGGCACGCAGCGGCTGCTGGTTGAAGAATTGCCCCTGAGCCTGGCACCCGACTCCCTGCGGGTCAGCGGCGAAGGGACAGCCCATGTTCGGATTTTGGGGGTGGACGTGGTGCGCCGCCATTATGAGCAGACACCCACCGAGCGCGTGCGTGATCTGGAGAATCAGATTGAAGCCCTGGAAGATGAACAGCAGGCGTTGGTCGATGAAACGGCCGTCTGGCAGGCACAGACCAATTATCTGGACGGGCTGCGCCAGGCCAGCGGGGCTTTTGCCAAAGGGCTGGCTCGTGGCCGCAGCAGCATCGCCGATCAGGCCGACCTGCTGGACTTTATGCGCCGGCAGGATGAGGCCGCCCGCCGTGAACGGCAGCGCCTGGCCGTGGCCAGCCGTGATCTCAAGCGCCGTTTGGAGCGACTGCGCCAGGAGCTAAAGGGATGGCAGTCGGCGCGACCCCGGCAGCGCTATCAGGCCCGTGTTGAAGTTGAAGTGGGCCAGGCGGGTGAGTTTAGCGCCGCGCTGACCTATGTGGTCAACCAGGCCGGCTGGCAGCCAATTTATGACGTGCGGCTGTTGACTAAGGAGTCTGAACCGGTGCTGGCGCTGGATTATATGGCCCAGATTACCCAAAAGACAGGCCAGGATTGGTCGGGGGTATCGTTGACGGTCTCCACAGCGCGACCGACGCTCAACCAGCGGTTGCCCCAACAGCAGCCCTGGTATCTGGATGTCTACCGGCCGCCTACTCCGCTGCCGCGTGCTCGCGCGCAGGGGGGAGAACGAGCAGAAATGGCGGAAGCGGTGATGACGATGGCTGCTCCCGCCCCTATGCCTCAAGCCGTACAAGAGGCAGAAACGGCCGTGGCCGATTTGGTATCAGAAGCAGGCGGAACGGCCGTTCGCTTTCAGGTGGGTGGCCATGTTGATATTCCCAGCGACGGCTCACCGCACAAGACCACCCTGGCTCAGTTTCGCCTGGCCCCTACGCTCGATTATGTGGCCGTCCCATACCATACCGACGCCGTTTTTCGCCGGGCGGTCGTTACCAACAGCAGCGGTGGCCCTCTTTTGCCCGGCAGTGCCGCCCTTTTTGTCAACGACGAATTTATCGGCCAGACCCGCCTCGAGTACACACCCCACGCGGCCGAACTAGAACTTCACCTCGGTGTCGAAGAAGCCATTACCGTAGAGCGGGAACTAACCCGCCGCGATGTTGACAAGCGGCTGCTGCGCGACAATCGACAGATGCGTTTTGGCTACAAAATCAGTCTGAAAAATTTGCGCTCTGACACAGTCCGTGTCACCCTCCATGATCAGATTCCTGTAGGTCGCCATGAGCAGATCAAGGTAAAATTGGAAGAAGCCAACCCCCAGCCTGCTGAGAAATCAGAGCTGAATTTGTTAGAATGGCATTTACAACTGGACCCAAACCAGGAAAAAGAGATACACTATACTTACCTGGTGGAGCATCCACGCTCCCTGGAGATAACAGGTTTGCGAGAATAGTTTTCGTAATTCCTAATTCCTAATTCGTAATTTGTAGTAAGGACGGTAACTATTAGCAATACACATACAACCACTACCCCCCAGGAACGTGCTTTCCTGGTAGGGGCCGAGTTAAAGATGGGCAATCCGTTACTGCCTGTTGAAGACAGTTTAGAGGAATTAGCCCGCCTGGCCCAGACGGCCGGCTTAAAAGTTGTGGGGCAGGCTATGCAGCGCTTTGACCAGCCCAATAATGCTACCTATATCGGTAGTGGCAAAGTTGAAGAGGTAAAAACGCTGGCCGAAGAGTTAAAAGCGGATGTCATCATTTTTGATGATGAACTCAATCCGCGCCAGCAGCGGGAGCTAGAGCGCATTTTTGGCGAAGAAGTCAAAGTGCTGGACCGTACGGCCCTGATTTTGGATATCTTTGCCCTGCATGCCCATACCAGCGACGGCAAGCTCCAGGTAGAGCTGGCCCAGTTAGAGTACCGGCTGCCTCGTTTGACGCGCATGTGGACCCAT
>JAWOIM010000160.1:0-13496 GCA_046484685.1 Chloroflexota bacterium
TCGCGCACGTCGTGGCCGTCAATCAGAACCGAGCCGGCGGTGACGTCCCAAAAGCGGGGCAGCAGGTTGATAATTGTCGTCTTGCCTGCGCCCGTTGGTCCCACAATGGCAATCGTCTGGCCCGGCTGCGCTTCCAAATTGATACCGCGCAGCACCGGCTCATCCGGGTTATAACCCGCCCACACGTCCCGGTAGACCACGTGTCCGGTAATCGGCGGCATGGGCAGGGCTTCCGGCTTGTCGGTCAGTTCCGGCGCTTCATCCATCAGGTCAAAAATCCGCTCGCCGCCGGCAATGGCGCTCTGTAAATTGGTCCACAAGACGGCAATCTGCTGCACCGGCCGGTTAAACTGCTGTACGTAGCCCACAAAGGTGATAATCAGCCCCAGCGAAATCGTCGTGCCCCAAAAGGTCTGGTTGGTCAGGATAAAGTAGCCGCCCAACCCGACCACAATGGCGATACTGACATAACCTAACGCTTCCAGCGTGGGGGCCAGGGCGCTGCTAAACGCCTGTGCCTTAATATTCGCATCCCGGTTGGCAGCGTTGCTGCTGCGGAACTGCTCGATATTCTCATTCTCGCGGCTGAACGCCTGCACCTCGCGCACGGCGGCAATATTCTCTTGCAAATTGGCATTGACGCCGCCAATTTCCTTGCGCGCCTGACGGAAGGCTCGTCGTGCCTGGGTGGAAAACCAGCGGGTGGCGATAAACATCAGGGGCAGTACCGACAGGCTGACCAATGCATAAGAGATGCTGCTGCCAAACATGGCCAGGACAATCATCACAATCAGCAGGATGCCCTGGACCACCGACAGCAGGCCAAAGCCGATTATCTGCTGCAAGGTGTCGATGTCGTTGGTGACGCGGCTCATCACGTCGCCGACCTCATGTTTGGTGAAGTAGCCTAAGGACAGCCGGTGAATATGGTGGAAAACGTCTTCCTGTAAATTACGCAGCATCTTGTAGCCGGCCACGCTCATCAGGTAAAAGCCCAGCCCACTCAATACGGCGTTGCCCAGATAGAGGGCCACAATGAGCAAAATAACTTGCCCCAGTCCGGCCAAATTCATGGCCGCAGTGGCAGTTGGATCCGGTGTGGTATACCAGCAGCTAACGGCCGCTTCGGCCGTGCCGGGGGCCAGGTAACAGTCCACCGCCTGTCCAATGAGCAGGGGAATGGCTACCTGCATGGCCGTGCCGGCCACAATAAATAACAAAACCAAAATCAGAGACAGTTTATACGCGCTCAGATATGCCGCAAAGCGACGCAGCGTGACGTTAATATCACGTGCTTTGCGCGTTTCTGAGCCAAAAAGTCGGGCGTTGTCGTTAAACATAAATTTTACCTTTGTATTGCGCGTTACGCCTTATTCTGCCAACTGCGAGTAATAAATCTCCGCATAAATGGCGCTGTTTTCCAATAATTCTTCATGTGTGCCCCGGTCTACGATTTGGCCCTGGTCCAGGATGAGAATCTGGTCGGCGTTGACGACGGTGCTGATGCGTTGGGCGATGACAAAACTGGTGCGCCCGGCCATCAACTGGTCCAACGCTTGCTGAATCAGGAATTCCGTTTGCAAATCGACGCTGCTGGTGGAGTCATCCAGAATCAGGATTTGGGGGTCGAGCAGCAAGGCGCGGGCGATGGCCACGCGCTGCCGCTGGCCGCCGCTGAGGGTTGAACCACGCTCACCCACCGGCGTCTCGTAGCCCTGGGGGAAGCTCATGATAAAGTCGTGGGCGGCAGCCGCTTTAGCGGCGGCTTCAATCTCATCCAGCGTGGCGTCCGGCCGACCGTAGGCAATGTTGTCTCGAATGGTGCCGCTGAAGAGGGTCGTCTCTTGCAGCACAATGCCGATTTGGGTGCGCAGTGACTCAATCGTTATGTCCCGGATGTCGTGGCCGTCGATGGTAATGGCCCCTTCACTGACGTCATAAAAGCGGGGAATCAGGTTGATGATGGTTGTTTTGCCGCTGCCGGTCGACCCCAGCAGGGCCACCGTTTGTCCCGGGGCAGCGTGGAAGCTGACGTTTTGCAGCACCGGCTCGCCACTGGCAAAGTAGCGGAAACCCACAGTATCAAAAACGACGTCTCCCTGAATAGCGGGCAAATCAATGGCGCCTGGCTTGTCGATTACTTTATTTTCCGCTTCCAGGATTTCAAAGATGCGCTGGGCGCTGGCGGCCGCCTGGGCGGTCAGGGCGATGATGAAGCCCAACTGCCCCATCGGTAAAAAGAGGTAGGTGAGATAGAGGCTGAATTTTTGCCACTCGCCCAGCGTCAGGCTGCCGCCGATAATTTCGCGTCCGCCAAAGTAGAGGATGGCTGCCTGGCCCAAATTTGCCACCAGAAAGATAAAGGGGAAGAGGAAGGAGAAAGTACGGCTGACCACAATGCGCTCATCGAGCAGGTCATCAATGCTGTGGCGGAAACGGGCCTGTTCACGCCGCTCGGTGGCGAATGCTTTGACTACTTTGAGGCCGGCCAGATTTTCCTGGAGAATGGTGTTAACGGCCGATAACTTCTCCTGAATCCGCCGAAATAAGGGCTGGGCCACGCTGCCGAAAATCATAAAAACAATGAGAGCAATGGGTAGAATGGGAATAACTACCAGCGTCAGACGCACGTTGGTGGCAAAGAGGAGGGCCAGCGTGCCTACCAGCAGCAGCAGTGCTTGCAGCGCCAGCAGGAGCGCCTGGCCGATGAAAACGCGCAGTCGCTCCACGTCGTCAGTGGCCCGGATCATCAGTTGGCCGGTCTGGTTTTGGTCGTGGTAACTGAAGCTGAGCCGCTGAATTTTGGCAAAGAGGTCGTTACGCAGCTCAAAGGCGATATTTTGGGACAACGCCTGGGAGAGATAGGTCTGGCCAAAGGCAAAGAGACCGCGGGCAGTGGCGATGAGGATGATGATACCCACCGCCAGCAGCAGGCTGCGCAGCGCCAGACCGATATTCAGGTCTACGACCACGGCGTTGGCCACGATAGAGTCGATCACTTCCTGTACCAGTTGGGGCACGGCCAGTTGGGCGGCTGTGGCCAGCAGCAGGGCTAAAACTGAAGCGGCCGTATAGCGGGGATAGCGCCACAAATAGCTAATGGCCCGGCCCAATGCCTGCCGTCCCTGGCGATTATCAGACTGTTGTTGTCGTTTTTGAGCAAGCTGCATAGAGATTCCTTACGTAATGCGTATTGCGTATTGCGTAGTGCGTAATTGACCGAATATCGAATACCGTACGCGGAGCGGTCGCACCGCGACATTACTGGCTGCTGTTTACCAGTCCTTCCGCGCTGTCGCCAATTTTGGCCAGCAGTTCACTAAGCTGCCGCTCTTCCTGGGCGGTCAGGCTGCTGAAACATTGGCTGACCATATGCAGGTGGCGGCTGGCGTGGCTGCGGACGAGGGAACGGCCGTTTTCCGTCAAACGAATATTAAAGCGGCGGCGGTCATCTGGGTCCAGGGTACGGGCAATCAGCCCCTCCTCCTCCAGGTCACGAATAAGGGCACTGATGGTGTTGCGGCTGGTTCCCTGCCGCTCGCTAATTTCCGACGGGTTGAGTTCCGGTCGACCTTCTGCTTCCGCACTGTATAGCAGACCCAGCAACAGCCGGTATTTGGCATAAGACAGACCGGCCTCATCTACACTGGTCTCACCGATTTGGGCCAGCGTGTGGGCCACCAGCCGCATCTGCTCCATCAATCGCATTGACTGGGCATCAATCTCTGGTGTCAACTCCCGCAGAAAGTTACGCCATTTTTCATGGGTTTCCTTGGAGAATTTAGCGTGTTTCATAGTGGCGAAGTGGCGAAGTGGCGGAGTGGGGAAGTGGCTAAAATTGTTGTAAGCGTGGCCGGCGAATAACTGTTCATGGAACGAATTATACGTCGCCGAACTATATTGGGGCGAACTACATTCAGGATGCGTTAATTTTAGAGATTGCAGTTGAGGATTAAGATAGAAAAATAGGGCGTAGTGCGTAGCAGACAAGCCTCTCCCGCTACGCACTACCCAAGACGCACTATTACACAGTCATTTCAGCCGCCCGCAGCGTATTAAGCATCAGCATGGCGATGGTCACGGGGCCGACGCCGCCGGGGACGGGCGTGATAAATCCGGCCACCTCTTTGGCCGACTCGAACTCAACATCGCCCACCAGCCGGTAGCCACGTTCGCGGGTAGCGTCTTCTTTCTGATTGATACCGACGTCGATAACGGCCGCTCCCGGCTTCAGCATAGCGCCCGTCACCAGTTCCGTGACGCCCACGGCCGCAATCACAATATCGGCCCGCTTCAGGTGACTGGCCAGGTCGCGAGTGCGGCTGTGGCAGATCGTCACGGTGGCGTTGCGCTCTTGCAGCAGCATGGCCACCGGCAGCCCCACAATATTGGAACGGCCGACAACCACCGCTTCTGCCCCACTAATTTTTACACCACTCGCTTCCAGCAGATAGATACAGCCATGGGGCGTACAGGGGATAAACAGCGGCTCCCGACCCTTCATAGTTAAACGGCCGATATTAATCGGGTGAAAACCATCCACATCTTTCGTTAAATCAACTTTATTCAGAATCGCCTCTTCATCCAGGTGCTTGGGCAGAGGCAGTTGGACCAGAATGCCGTGAATCTTGGGATCGGCATTCAAATCCGCCACCAGCGTTTCCACTTCCTCTTGTGAGGCGGTGGCTTCTAAGCGATGGCCCACCGAATGAATGCCCAGATTTTCACACATACGCTGCTTGCTGCGCACGTAGGCTGCCGAAGCCGGGTCATCCCCGACCAGGACTGTGGCCAGTCCCGGCGTAATACCAGACTCAGCTTTTAAACGGGCCACACGCTCGGCTACATCGGCTCGCACCTCGGCTGCAATTTGTTTACCATCAATAAGTTTAGCGGTCATGGGAATCCTCCTTCAAAAATGACCGCGGACCACAGACGACAGACGACAAACGTTCATCTATCGTGGTGTACCGCACTCATGTTGAATTCTTATCTTGTTAACACAAAAGGCTCCCGTTGTTATTGAAGCGGAAGCCTTTTTAAGTGACAATAAAATGGTCAATCTACAGGGGAACAGCTACTGGGGCAATAATTCTGTGTCCATAAACTTGTCTAGCCAGATGCCTAAAGCGCAGGCCAGAGACAGGGCCGTGGTCACCGTATACGTTGTCCCATATTCGGCCACAGTAGTATCACAAATGTAGCGGACAATAAGAACAGTAGCAACATAGCCTACTGCAATTGAAATAACACCAAGTAAGATTCGTTTTAATAGCATATAAGCCTCCAATTTTTAGTATCCTTGTGTTTTTTATCACAATTGATAGTTTGCGGCAACGCCGGCACAGAGATTCCTTAAAATTGGTGTATTCCAGGTTGGTCTACTACTCAGGGTATGGTTGTTGTTTCATCTAAAGCTTCACGAACATGTTGAGTGAGTTCTTCAGGGGAAATGGGTTTTGTCAGATATTTGGTAGCTCCCACCCGCAACCCTTTATTAACACTGTTAAGATCGGTCTTGGCGCTCAACATGATAATCGGGAGTGAGGCTGTTTCTGACTCACTGCGCAGCGTTTCGCAAACAGAGAAACCATCCATGCCCGGCATCATGACATCCAACAAAATGATGTCAGGACGATTGCGTTTAATTTTCTCCAATGCGTCAAAGCCATCTTCTGCTTCAGACACATGAAAACCGGCCCGAACAAGCATCAAACGAAGCAGTGTCCGTGCCATTGGCTCATCATCAATGATCAAAACTGACTGAGTCAAAAGATCTCCAGAAAAAAATGTTGCGTAACCAGGCACTTATGTTTTCTCACACAGGCCACCAGTATGGCCTACAAACTACATTAGTACAAATTGGCCATTTCCCTATCTAGTACATATTGTAGTCAATTCTGATTTTCAAGCAACGCTAAATGAAAATACAAACATATTATTGTTGCTAATAAATACTGGTCAACAGATGCTAAACGCTTGATTTCTGATTTGGGAGCTACTTATTTATCAGCTAATTAATCGGGTAGATTTTCACCTAAAGGCAGCTCTATCGTTAAGCCTTCTCTGGCTAAGAAAGTGCGTGGGAAAATTTTACGCGCCTCTTGCAAAATCAACTCTAATTCATCATCGGTCAGATCGGGAGAATAGTGGGATAGAACCAGGGATTTGACGTTTGCTTCCAAGGCGACCTGGGCCGCTTCTAGCCAACAACTGTGTCCCCAACTGGTAAATTTATTGCGCTCATTCATAGTGGCGAAGTGGGCATCATGCAGCAGCAGGTCGGCGTTGCGTGCCAGGTTTAGGACGGCATGGTCAAACCCATTGTTGTAATGGCCGACATCACTGCAATAGGTAAAAACAACATTGTTATTTTCAATGCGAAAGCCGAGGCAGCCGCCAGGGTGGTTTAACTCAGCTACCTGGACACTGGTATTGTCACCAATGATAATGGTTTCGCCATCATCCACTTCTTTGACAAGCAGATCGGCAGGCAGGGTTTGGTAGGTATAGGGGAGGTAGGGTTCGATAAATTGCCCGGCTAATATTTCTTCCAGGCGTTGATTAACACGTTTTTGTCCCACAAGAACAAAGCGATTGTTGCGTCCCCATACCGGTTGAAAAAAGGGAAAGCCCTGGATATGGTCCCAATGGGTATGGCTAATGAGGATATTGCCAACAATTCGACCCGGATATTCCTTTTTTAGCACTTTGCCCAGGTGCCGTATGCCCGATCCAGCATCAAGAATAATTAGCTGTTGGTCTGAGGTTAACACATCTACACAAGATGTATTGCCCCCTATTTTGATTGTATTAGGCCCAGGTGTGGGAATCGTGCCCCTAACGCCCCAGAATCGAATGCGCAACGGTTACCTCATTATAGATTAGCTATGATAAGCGCAATATATAAAAATGACCCACCTGTTGTGCTGTGGGTCTGGGTTAAATTGAATGGAGTGAGAAAACCAGGAGTTCGTTACTCATTTGTTTGAACTTTGTTTTTTAAGACACGCTCTACACTGTCTAACAATTCTTGTGGTCCAAACGGTTTGGTGATGTAGTCATCGACGCGAGCAATGTGCAAGCCGAGAACACGGTCAATGCTTTGCGCCTTGGCCGTGACAACGATAACAGGAATGTTACGCATCTCCTCGGAGGCTTTCATCTTTTGGTAGACTTCCCAGCCATCCATTTCAGGCATCATGAGGTCTAACAGGACAAGATCAGGTTTTATCTCGGCAATTTGCTCTAGACCGGCATGACCCCCTACAGCCCCGGTCACTTCAAACTTATTGCGTCCGAGAATGAGCTTGACCAGCTCAATCATTTCCAGTTCGTCTTCAATGCATACGACTTTTTTGCGCTCATTTGTCATATTGTTTTTCCTATTGACCCGATACCCTTAATATAGGATGGGCAAAGATACACGTAATATACCTGCCTATAATTACAATAAAGCTTATCACAAGGGAAAAAGCTTGTCTACATTATGATATTGGTTGACAGATAACAACCATTTTGGCATAATCTTAATCATTATCATACCTAAAAACGATGATAGAGACGAGTAAGCCAATATAATTGGATTAGCGAGCCTGAGTTGGTGGAAGTCGGGCACAAATAATTGGCCGAAAATCCCTCTGAAGTTGCCCACTGAACGTGATCGGTAAACGGTCAACCAGTAAGTGTGGCCGGATGACTCCCACGTTATCGGGAGTGTCGCAATCGCCTTTTTGGGACATCATTTTGATGCAATCACCAACGGCCGTTGTGAAACGAGTGCCTGACTGCTGTCAGGAAACTGGGTGGTACCACGGAGACTGAACGCCTTCGTCCCAATTTTGGGGCGGAGGCGTTTTTAATTGTTAATTGGTGAATGGTTGAAGTGGTGAATTGTTAATGGACTGCACACTGAATACCGATTACTGGAGATGTTATGACTGATTTGCTGTACTTGACGGATGCGTATATGAAAGAATTTGAGGCGGTCGTAACGGCCGTTTCTCCCGACGGTGTGGTATTAGACCGTACCGCTTTTTATCCGGGTGGGGGTGGCCAGCCGTGTGACCGGGGCCAACTGCTGGTTGAGGGCCAAAGCTGGCCGGTGTCGAAGGTGCACAAGGTGTCGGGACAGGTGGTGCATCAGGTGCCGGTCGAGGCGGAATTGGCGGTGGGCACGGCCGTTACTTGCCGGCTTGATTGGGAACGACGCTACCAACTGATGCGCACCCATACCGCCATGCACATCCTGTGTGGCGTTGTCTGGCGCGATTATGGGGCTTCGGTGACGGGTGGCAATATGGAGCCGCTGAAGGGACGCATGGATTTTGAATTTGAGACGATGCAGCAGGAGTTGGTGGCGGAGATTGAAACGGCCGTTAACCGGGAAGTGGCCGCTGGCCATCCTGTCAAGGTCCGGATTTTGCCCCGCGAAGAAGCCTTTCAAATTCCTGACCTGATTCGCACCAAGATCAACCTGCTGCCCGAAGGCATCAGCGAAGTGCGCACCGTGGAACTGGTTGACCTTGACCTTCAGGCTGACGGCGGCACCCACGTGGCCAACACGGCCGAAGTGGGACAGATACGCATCGCCGACTACAAAAGCAAGGGTAAGATCAACAAGCGTATTTACGTGGAGTTAGACCGATAACGAAGGACCGAAGACGGAAGTGTTGTTTCCGTCCTCCGTCTTCCGTCCTCCGTCCTGAATGCTATGCGGTTTTTGATGCGGGAACAGGCATACGAACGGCCGTTAGCGGCCGGCCAATTGCGCTATGAGCGGGCCGGGCAGCCGACCGGCGCGGTGGAAAGCTGGCGCTGGTCGGCCGCTGCGACGGACGCAGGGCAAGGCACCCCCGGCTACCGGATTTTACGTGTAGACCTGGACGCCCGCGCCGCGCCGTCGGGCCACAGCTATTTGTACAACCTGGTGCAGCGGGAAAACGGCCGTTTTGAGCAGCTAAAATATCGTTTTTGGGCCAACGGGATGCAGCTTAAGGGCAACGTCCTGCTGGAAGATGAGGAGATCATAGCCACACGAGAGGTGAATGAGGTGTATGTGTCGGAGGAAACGGCCGTGTTGCCCGGTTATCGTTTCTGGTTTCCGTCGAGCGTCGGCCTGGGTCTGGTGGGCAGCAGCGGATTTGGAAATGAACGGATTGGCGTCGGGGAAACGGCCGATTCTGATTCTATCCAAACCATCACGCTGCAAGCGCCGGCTGGTGAGATAGTATTGACTGCCGATCCGCCCTGGCCGTTGGGGTTGGTGCAGGTAGAGGTGGAGCGTACCTGGGGCCGGCCGGAAGTGGTGAGGGTGGCTGGGCAGGAAGTGACGGCACGGCCGTTAACACTCACATGGTCCCATCACCAGCGCACCGTCTGGCTGGATCAGTCCGGTCTGATCTTGAAAATGGAGAGAGATGATGGGTTAACGGCCGTGGCCACCCGCACTATTCGTTACCAGGGGTGATACAATGAATGTACGAGACATTAGTGCCCGTGACATGGATCGTTCGGAGCGAAAAAGTTATGACAAAAAAAGGTAAAACCAAAAGGGATCCAATACCAGAGAGCTTTGATTCTTTGGAAGAAGCAGCCGAATTCTGGGATACACATAGTATTGCAGACTATGAAGATGTAACAGAAGATATTCTATTTCCATCCCACAATCCGCTGTACTTTTTAAAAAACGAGGAAATTATGAGCTTCAACGATGTTTCAAATAAGGTAGATTTTGTCCAGCTAGAACAAAACATGCTGGAATTTTGGCAGGAAAGCGACGCTTTCAATCAACTGCGCCGGCTGCGGGCCAAAAGCGAGGCCGAATACGGCACCTTCAGCTTCCTGGACGGCCCTATTACGGCCAACAACCCTATGGGCGTCCACCATGCCTGGGGGCGCACCTACAAAGACCTCTACCAGCGCTACCAGGCCATGCTGGGCAAAAACCAGCGCTGGCAAAACGGGTTCGACTGCCAGGGACTTTGGGTTGAGGTCAACGTGGAAAAAGACCTGGGATTTAAGAGTAAGCGGGACATTGAAGCTTACGGCCTGGCCGACTTTGTGAAGCTGTGCAAGATGCGCGTGCTGGAGTATGCGGCCGTTCAGACCGAACAATCGATCCGCCTCGGCTACTGGATGGATTGGAACGACCCTGACCAACTGGACTATCTGCGCGAACAACTGCGCCGCAATCCCCAGCAGCAAATCACCGTTCAGGGGCCAAAAGGGCCTGTCACGGGCACGGTTGAACAAATTGTAGGCCAGTTGGGTCTGCCCCAGATGGGTGGCTCCTACTTCACCTTTGCCGACGTCAACAACTACCAGATCTGGCGCTTCTTGCAGCAGTGTGACGAAAACGGCTGGCTTTACAAAGGGCGCGATGTGATGCCCTGGTGTGCCCGCTGTGGCACCGGCATCAGCCAGCACGAAATCGTTACCGACGGCTACCGGGAAGTGACTCATGAGTCGGTTTATGTGCGCTTTCCCCTTACAGCTAAACCTGACAGGTCTTCGGAGACCTGTCAGGTTTCTGAAAAGGAAGCCCTGCTCGTCTGGACCACCACCCCCTGGACGCTGACCAGCAATGTGGCCGCCGCCGTTGGCCCCGAACTTGACTATCTGGTTGTCAAAGCAGCCGACGGCTGGACCTACTACGTGGCCGAAGCTGCCGCCCAGGAAACGCTCATCGGCAGCCTGGACGACTACGAAGTCTTGGGCAAAATCAAAGGGGCCGACATGGTCGGCTGGCAATATCAGGGGCCATTCGACGACCTGCCTGTCGTGGGCCAGACTTTCGCCGAGGCCGGCTACACTCACCGCGTCATCGCCTGGAAAGAGGTCGGCGCCGATGAAGGCACGGGCATTGTGCACATCGCTCCCGGCTGCGGTGCCGAGGACTTCCAGTTGAGCAAAGAAAACGATCTGCCTATCCTGGCCCCGCTGGATGAGAGCGGCTATTACGTGAATGGTTTTGACTGGCTGGTCGGCCGTTCCGTCCATGACGTGGCCGGCGATATTTTTGAAACAATGCGCCAGAGCGACGTCTACTACCGCAAGCAGCGCTACACCCACCGCTATCCCCACTGCTGGCGCTGCCAGGAAGAGCTGGTCTACCGGCTGGTGGATGAATGGTTTATCAGCATGGGCGAGCTGTACGACAAGCCTCGCGCCGAAGTCACGGCCGAAGAAAAAGCCCGCAGCCTGCGCTACCAGATCATGGACCGCGTGGACCAGATCAACTGGTATCCCGGCTTTGGTTATGACCGGGAGATGGACTGGTTGCGCAACATGCACGACTGGATGATCTCCAAGAAACGCTACTGGGGGCTGGCGCTGCCCATCTGGGTCTGTGCCGACTGTGATCATTTTACCGTCGTCGGCAGCAAAGAAGAGCTGGAAGAGCGGGCCGTGGAAGGCTGGGATGAATTTGAGGGCCACACGCCCCATCGTCCCTATATCGATGCCGTCAAAATCGCCTGCCCTTCCTGTGGCGGTCAGGCCACACGCATTGCCGACGTGGGCAACCCCTGGCTGGATGCCGGTATTGTGGCCTTTAGCACCATGGGTTATACCGTTGATCGTGACTATTGGGAAAAGTGGTATCCGGCCGATTTTATCTCTGAAAGTTTCCCCGGCCAGTTCCGCAACTGGTTCTACAGCCTGCTGGCCCAAAGTACCGTTTTGTCCGACGAGCCGCCCTTCAAGAATTTGTTCGGTTATGCCACCCTGCTGGCCGAAGACGGTCGGGAAATGCATAAATCCTGGGGCAATTCCATCGAATTCAACGAAGCGGCCGACAAAATGGGAGCCGACACGATGCGCTGGCTCTACGCCAGTTGCAAACCGGAACAAAATCTCCTCTTTGGCTTCAACAAGGGGGATGAAACGCGGCGTCAGTTTCTCATCCCGCTGTGGAATGTGTATGCCTTTTTTGTGACGTATGCGGTGTTAGATGAATGGACGCCGTCAGAAGCCAAAAACCGAGTTTTTGCTGAGTCAGACACCAGCGACTCTGTTGATCAAAAACTCGGTTTTTCTGCCAATCGTGAGTTGGACCGCTGGATTGTGGCCCGGCTGGATGAGACGACGCTGACGGTGCGGACCGCGCTGGATAAGTATGATTCGGAACGGGCTTGCAAGGCGCTGGAAGCCTTTTTGGATGACCTTTCTAACTGGTACGTGCGCCGCAGTCGCCGCCGCTTCTGGAAAAGTGAGACGGATGGGGATAAAACGGCCGCTTACGCCACCCTCTACCACGTCCTGGTCGAATATATCAAGCTGCTGGCTCCCTTCATCCCCTTTACCACCGAGGCTATCTACCAAAACCTGGTGCGCCGCGTCAGCCCCGACGCGCCGCTTAGCGTCCACCATACGCTCTACCCCACGGCGGATCCCGATAAGCTGGACCGGGCGCTGCTCAACCAGATGCGGCTGGCCATCACGACTGCCAGTCTGGGTCGTTCGGCCCGAGGCGCGGCCGACATCAAGCTGCGCCAGCCGCTGGCCAAAGCTCGCGTCAACGTTGGCAGCCAGCAGGAGCGGGATGATTTGCTGGCCCTGGCTGAGGTGTTACAAGAGGAGATTAACGTTAAGGAAATCGAAGTGGTCTCCGAAGTAGGTGAACTGGTTGATTACAAGCTGCTGCCCAACAACCGGGTGTTGGGGCCGCGCTTTGGTGCCCTCTTTCCCCAAGTACGCCGGGCGCTGGACGGTCTGGACGCGGCCGAAGCGGCCCGTACCCTGCAAGCCGGCCTGCCGCTCCAATTGGAAGTAGAGGGCCAGACAGTTGAACTGAGCGACGAAGAGATCCTGATCCAGACGGAAGCACGGGGCGGGCTGGCCGTGGCCTCAGATAAGGGGGTGACGGTGGCCGTCGATACGGAACTGACGCCGGCCCTGGTCCAGGAAGGGTATGCGCGCGACCTGGTGCGCGTCGTCAACACGATGCGTAAGGAGGCCGGCCTGGAGATTGCTGATCGCATCCGCCTGGGTTATGTGGCCGACGGTGACGTGGCCGCGGCGCTAACCAACTTTGCTGCCTACATCCGGGAAGAGACGCTGGCCACTGAGTTGGTAGCCGGTGGTGTGGATGGGTATGGGGAAACGGCCGAAATTGGCGAGCAATCCGTGCAGCTAAGCTTGCAAAAGCAATGATGTCCTTGTCACAAAACTGCTACTGGGGATTTCGCTGCTGTTGCGCCCTGTCTTTATTCCCCGGTTCTGACTTGTGAGCTTTTCTGCGAAAGCGGTGCAAGGCACTGGCCGGCTGATCGCTGGTTGTCCAGGCCCGTTTGGCCAGTGCCTCGCACCACCCGGCATCCAGGGCCTGCCACTTCTTGCTTTTTACCTCTTACTTCTTACTTCACGCACCGGCTGCGGCAAAAACGGCCGTTACCTCCACCTCAAACCCATCTAACAAGACCGACTGCGCCTGCTCACCGGGACCATACACACCCACTTCCTCATACGCCTCGCCTACCAGGTGGCAAACGATG